>JAESTW010000358.1 GCA_016763395.1 Kofleriaceae bacterium | reverse complement strand
TTAACTCCTTTGTAGCCAACCATAATCTCGTCTTGAGGATACATAGGATCAACAAACAGATCGTAAGGCGTTTGGTCGGACACCAAGCTGCGCTCATAGGTTGCAATAGCGAATGCGATGCGAGTTCCGGTTATTGCGTCGTCGCCAAACGCCTGTTCGAATAGCTGGCTGTATGTTGGGTAGCGGCAGATCGCATTGGCCATGTCCGGCGGAAGGTTTTGCGCCGGCACCAAGGGCGAGGACCCTGCAAGTTTGTCAATGAGCTGTGTCATCGTCCGGTTTTCGCAGGCCATCTCGACATCGCTAAAAAGTGGCCCAAGAGACTGAGACTCTAAAGCTCCGCCGGCAGCAATAGCAACCAGTCCGGTCTCTGGGTCGAGAAAAACCCCATCTGCTCGTCCATCCCAAAACAGTGTCGGTGCGTACATCGCATCAAAGTAACTGGGAGATTTTCGTCCGGTCACTTGCACATCGTTACCAAAGAATGCGTCGGGTTTGCGGACTACCAAGTTTGCGACAATTTCGCATCTTGCGATTCCCTCACTTCCCCGAATGTCATCACCCGTCTCAGCAAGTCCATCAGGTCCTGGGTGGAGGAATTGGTCTTGGCGTGGGTCAGAGCCGCCTGCACTCGCCTCGTGGCAAGTACCACATGCCATCGTATCGTCACTACTGAGTTGTTGCTCCCAGAACAATACCTTGCCGAGTATAGCTTTTTCGTCACTGTGTAGGTTCTCAGCAGGATATGGCACTCCCGGATGAGGCAACACTAGACTAGTATCTTCTGTCAAATTACAGAGTGGACTCGTCGCCGAGCACGAGGCATCACAATGAGGAACTGGATCCCAGACATCACTGTTTTGAGCTCCATCATCACAAAACTCTCTATCAGCAGTATCGATTGTATCGTCTCCACAATAAGGTGCGGAATCAGAACAACTCGCATTGCAGTGAGCGTTGAGCGCCCAGTCATTGCTGTTGAGCGAGCCATCGTCACAACTTTCGCCCTCACCTCCATCGACATTTCCATCACCACAATAACTGGCAAGCCCAGAGCAAACACTGTTGCAGTGAGCCATCACCGACCAAGAATCTGAATTATTCGCGCCATCATCGCAGACCTCACCATCATTGGTATCGGACATTCCATCACCACAGTAGGGAGACAATCCCGAGCAGCTTGCATTGCATTGTCCATTGGCAGACCAACTGTCCGAGTTGTTCCCACCCTCGTCACACATCTCATCAACGCTATCGAGAGCCCCATCTCCGCAGAAAGGGGCGACACCATTGCAGCTGGCATTGCAGTGCCCGGCAGCGGACCAAGTGTCCGAGTTGTCGCCACCCTCATCACAGCTTTCTTCATTGTCCATAGTGCCGTCCCCGCAGTAAGGCGCCTCACCACTGCAGCTGGCATTGCAGTGCGCGTCAGCGGACCAGCTGTCCGAATTGTCGCCACCCTCGTCGCAACTCTCTTCACCGTCATTAGTACCGTCTCCACAGTACGGTGCCTGACCCGAACAATTTGCGTTGCAATGACCGGTCTCGGACCAGCCGTCCGAGTTGTCATCTCCGTCGTCGCAAACTTCTATGCCTTCCACCACTCCATCGCCGCAAACAGTACCCGGCTCAGCATCATTTGTTGTGCCGTCATTTGTTGTGCCAGCGTCATTTGTTGTACCTGGTCCAGCATCACCTTCTACATTCGACTCTCCCGCGCAAGCCATCGACAGGCACAGAGAAAGTAAAATCCCTAGGTAGCTGGTGACAATTCTCGGGGCCTTAGCAGAACTTCGGTGCATCGTGATATCATTCCAATCTGGACTCATTGTCTCCAGAGTGTACACCCCGATCGTATGGTTTTGTTGACATCGCTTGACGCATCGACATGGATTGATATCTGAGTGATCGCAAGCCAAGTGTCTTTGTACTACAAATACCTACTCTGGTGTACACCGGCTTCCTCGTCACACTGAGGGGCGAATGAATGCAAGTACACACAGATGACCTTGTAGGAATATCTCCCACCAATCGTGTGCTGGCGAGAGGGCTTGTCGGGACTCAGTTCTCGAGAATACGCTTGTAGGCCTGGTGGATGTCCGTCTTCCACCGCTGCAAATCCTCTCGCAAGAGATCGCTGTCCGGGTATCCGATTCGGCGAGCCAGCTTGTCGAGTTCGATAGGATCATCCGGGAAGTAGTGTTCCGAGCGATCGTGAACGATTCGCAATCGGTGCTCTAGGCGCCGCAAGAAGTGGTAGCCTTCTATTAGTAGCTGGCAGTCCTCTTCGAGAGCCAATCCCAAAGCCGATGCCTGACTGAGCGCCTCGATTGTCGATGGTGTGTGCAATTCCGAGTACTTGGCCCCATGCCGCAGTTGCAAGTACTGGGCGGTGAATTCAATATCGATAAGCCCACCGTGACCGGCTTTGAGGTCAATTTTCTTTTGTGGGGCAACGAGTTCTGTCCAAATTCGGTCGCGCATGGTTTGGATTTCACTCGCGATGAAGCCGTCGGTGAAATCCCGCTCACCGTAGATACACTCTCGCGCAACCGCCTCGACCTTCTGTCCGAGGTGTTCACTGCCAGCAACGGTTCGAAGTTTGGTGAGTGACTGCTGCTCCCAGACTCTCGCAGACGTCGTGTGGTACTGCTTCCACGCCGGAAGCCCGGACACCAAGAGCCCTTTGGAGCCATTGGGGCGCAGTCGAGTGTCAATTTCGTAGAGCCTTCCGCCGGGATGCAAGCTGTGTAGTCCCCGCATGAGCCGTTGCGCGATTCGGCTGCAATAGGTTGCCGCGTCGAGTTCGTGTTTACCGTCGCTTTCTCCGCCGGATGAGTACACGAAGACAAGGTCCAAGTCCGAAGCGTAGCCAAGTTCCCGCCCACCGAGTTTTCCCATCGCCAAGACTGTGAGCTCTACAGGTTCCCCCTCCGAGTCGCGCAGAACTCCGTAGCGTGGCAGCAAATCGTCCCGGACTAGAGACAACCCGGCAAGTACGCACAGCTCGGCGACGTCACTGAGCTGGGTACACACTTCCAGTGGATCGATAGCGCCCGCGATATCGGCGAGCCCGATTCGCAGGACTTCGGAGTTCTTGTAGTCGGCCAGAGCACTCCACGCGTCTTCTCGATCTTCCGTGGTGTCAATTTCACGCGCAGCCAACGATTCGGCCAGGTCTTCGCGCCCACAATAGGCATTGGCAGAGCCCGCGGTTAGCAAGAAATCAAATAGTTCAGGGTGGCTGATGAATCGCTTGCTAAGATAAACACTAGTCCCGAAGACAGAGGCAATGAGCCGCAATAGATTGGGGTTGTCCGCCATCATGGCCCATATTGACGACCATTGGCCAAAGCGTGAAATTAGCTCACGACAATGCCATAGCGCCTGATCGGGGTCGGGGGATGTTGCGATTTCTCGAAGCAAATGGGGCGCCACTCGCAGTGCGGCCCCCGAAGCGGCCCCGCCAAAAGGAGAGCGGCTGTGATCGCGCGCGATATCGAAATCAGTCCACGCTTGTTTGGGGTATCGAAAGCCCAGCGCGGCGAGTAGTTCTTGCTCCTGCTCCTGTCCGAGTCGGCCCGTTAGTAGCTTTGTAACTTCGAAGGGGATTTGCACATCGCTTTCCCCCAGGGTGTCGAAGGAGGCCTGGACAAAGCGGGTGTGAGCTTCCAGCTGTTGGCGCAAGTCGGCTGCCCCGGTGTGCAGGCTGCGCTTTGCCAGAATATCGATAGCATCCGGATCGGTGGGTAATCGCTGTGTTTGTCGGCCACTTTCGAGTTGCACCATGTGTTCGAGATGGCGAAGATAGCGGTACGCCTCTGCCAATCCATGGCGTTCTTCTTCGGTGATAAGCCCACCAAAAAGAAGCTCATCAAGGGCGACTATGGTGGAACGAGTTTGCAGTTTGGGTCGTCTTCCGGCGTGAATCAGTTGCAGTGCTTGCACAAAGAACTCAATTTCGCGGATTCCGCCAACGCCATTCTTTAAATCGTATCCTGTGTCGACCGAACCCGCTGTGAGCTCACTCTTGATACGCTGGTTCAAGTCCCGGACATCATCAATGATCGAAGTGGACACGCTGCGCGGGTAGATAAAGGGCCTCATCATGGACATGACTTCGCGTCCGAGATCCGGGTCACCAGCACAAGGGCGGGCTTTGAGCCATGCTTGGCGTTTCCAAGGACGTCCAAAGCTCTCGTAGTATCCCTCTGTTGAGGGCAGGCTGTTGGCTATCGCGCCTTTTGAGCCTTCTGGCCGCAGCCTTAAGTCCACTCGAAATACGCAGTCCTCGTCGCTAGTATCACCAATCGAAGAGGAGACCCGACGACAGAGTTTGGCAAAGTACTCCTGCAGCGATAGATCGCCCGCTTCGCCGTTGTCCGAAGTGTAGACGTAGATGAGATCGATGTCCGAACTGAAGTTTAGCTCTAGACCACCGAGCTTTCCCATGCCTATAACCGAGAGCGAGGCAGTTTTAGTCACCCCGTCTGCATCTTCGTAGAGTGGTTTTCCGTAACGCTTTTGTAACTTTTTTTCGTGAAATGCTATCGCAACATCGAGGCAGATGTCGGCCAAATACGAGAGCTCTTCGCCTACTTCAAAGGGAGTACCGAGTTCGAGTTCTCGCACTCCAAGCCGCACAAGTTCGTCGGCACGAAAATGTCGTAGCGCGGGATCTAGCTGTTCGAGTTCGTCTATATCCTCAGTCAGTTCGGCAAGCTCTTCGGCGCCCTGCAGACCAGGTACGGAAAACCCCGCATCGATGAGATGATCCCGCAGGAAAAAACAGCAAGCAGCTGAGCCGGACGCT
>JAESTW010000357.1 GCA_016763395.1 Kofleriaceae bacterium | reverse complement strand
GGCGTCCTCGTAGTCGTCGATTTGACGCAAGAACTCGTCGCGATCCATCTCATCAAAGAGGGTGGATGCACCGCCAGCTAGCTTCATGAAGGTATTGATCGGGCAATCCATGTTTTGCACGCACAAGAGCCCAGCGCGGTCTGCGGTGAGTTCTGCCTTGCGATGCCATTCGAGTAGCCCGTAGACAAGGCCCTGTCCGAGAAGAGACCCCATGCCAAAAGTTGCTTGTCCGATTTTCTCTACGATCTGCGCAATGTTGTGCGCCATAATGGTGTAGAGGACATGCCCTGCCTTAATGTGGCCGAGCTCATGAGCGATAACAAAGAATCGTTCTTCTGCGCTGAGAAGGTCTACCAACCCCGAAGTGAGAACTATAAAAGGGCGCGTATGTCCGTAGGTATAGGCGTTTGGGATTGGATTGAGACTGATGTAGAGTTCCGGCTCTTCCATGTCCAAGATACGGGTCGCCCACTTCAGGGACTGGTACATCTTGCCAAACATTTTCTCGGTGACTCGGACATTACTCGCGGTATTGTCTAGATACGCGAGTCGTTCCAGCCCGTACTCCATGATCTTGGCGATTGCCTTGTCCAGTCCGGGAATCTTCTGGAGGGCACCAGTCGCCTTTGAGTCTAAGGGATGCCTAAAATCCTCGACGCTTAGGTCAGGGAAGGTTCGAAGCTTGCGCTTTGTACTTTCTGCCACCGCTCTAGCTTACCCACAATGAGAGGGTAAGGGCGACTGGAACGACTGAGATCAGCCGATTCCTCCACAGGACATGAACTAGGTGTTGGCGTTGTTGTTGTCTTTAACACACTCGTTGTATTGCGAGCCGCCTGCGCCATCGTCATCGACCGACGCAGTCAACGATTATGAGACAGTCGTTTTGCTAAATTAAGGAGTACTTGGATTGTTGATTCAAACTTCCATCGGCGGACGTTTTGCAGTCGGATGTCCAGCCGTAAATCTCCAGCGCTCGCGAAAAATCAGCTCCTGGGAGTTCTTCGTAGTCCTTGTCTACGATGCTGTCCTTCCAGGCTTGCACGACCGTTGCGTCGGCGCCCACGAACCAGCAGGCGGCGTTGGCTCCATACAATCTTCCCACGGTGGCCACAACCGGCCCCGAGGCCTTCTTCTCTTTGGCCTGTCGAAGAGGCGCATAGTTGATTTCTGTCTTCGCTCCATCCGTATTGGCCTTCTTCCAGCTCAAGCCTGCGATCTAGCCAATGCGCCTCGCCCCGCCAAGCGGTGTCCGACGACAGAAACATCACTTTGTCCTTCCTAGGCTCGTCCGCATGACGTACCTTAGAGGACTATGTCTGCAAATGCGCTACTTACGCTCTCCCGCGAACTGCATGAGGCCGATAGCCTCGAGGCGGTAATGGTCGTGGTTTTGGAGTGTATTCGCGCGACTACACGCTACGATCGGGTGTGGGTGATGGTGCCAGAAGGCGACATCCTCCAAACTATAGGCTACGTGCAGCCCGACATGAAGTTGGTAAACCTGCAGATGGCCCAGATTTCTGTCAAGGACGACCGATGGCTTCAGCGCTGTGTCACATCGACCAAGATGTTTGTGGCCAACGACGTGCGCCTCGAACCCGATGCCGACCAGGAGAAAGTGGAACTCTTTGGCGTTCGCACCCAGATTATTGTGCCGATGATCCGCCTCGATGAACGGATTGGCGCCTTTGTGGTCGGCACCTTTGCCGATTGTGGCGTGATGCCGCCAACGGATCGCGAAGTCGAGACAATCGTGCAGGTTGCGACCTTTGTTAGTGTGGTGGCTGGTCGCATTTGTGCTGAGACCGCTCGAGCCAAGGCTGAGGCCCAGCTCAGAGTTGGTCAACGTATGGAGGCCCTCGGTCAACTCGCCGGGGAAATCGCCCACGACTTCAACAACGTTCTGGCTAGTGTGGTGGGCAATAGTGAATTGGCGGCCAGACTGCTTGTCGGACATGAGGCTGCGCCGCTAATCACTGATATTCAGACGGCCGCCACAAGGGCAACGGCGCTGACTCGGCAGCTTCTTGCGTTCTCAAAAGGGCAGGTTCTGGCTCGCAAACATCTCTACTTGTCCGACGTGGTGCTTGGCCTCAGCCGGATGCTTGAGCGTCTGCTGCCAAGCAACCTCTCCCTCTCAGTCGACATTCGCGACACTTCCATTGTTTACGCAGACCAAGGACAACTCGAGCAGGTCATCATGAACTTGGTCATCAACGCCCGTGATGCCATGCCCAATGGCGGTGAGATTTGTGTTGTAGTCGACCAGGTGAGCGCTGCGGATTTGTCACGGGAGAAATCGGCCCGGGTTACGGTTAGCGACACGGGCAGTGGAATGACGGACGCTGTGGCGGCACGAATTTTCGAACCGTTTTTTACTACAAAGCCTGGCACAACAGGTACCGGGTTGGGGCTGGCAGTTGTCGACAGCATTGTTCGCCAGCATGGGGGCAGCGTAGCCCTCTCAACCAAGGTTAACGAGGGCACACGATTCGACGTAGTTCTCCCTGTTTCCAATGGGCCCGTGGGGGCGGTGCCAGACGCTGTAAACCAAGCATCGGTGCAGGGGGCTGGCGAGCTCTTGCTTGTCGCTGATGATGACCATTCTATCCGAACGTACCTCAAGCGGGTTTTGATCGAGGCTGGCTACACCGTGTGCCTTGCCGAGAATGGCATTGATGCGGTCAAACAAATCGAGCAGCAGAGCCCAGTCCTGGTGCTGACTGATTTGGTGATGCCACGAGGCGGTGGGAAGGCAGTCCTTTGGAGCGCCGAAAAGCACGATATTCCTGTGATCGTAATGACTGGCTATACAGCGGGGGAGCAGTTGGAACACCCGCATTGGCTGATGAAGCCATTTGATTCAGACGCGCTGTTGGCGATGATCTGCGGGATACTCAAGTGATAGAGCAGCTACATGGGCCTCTAGCCCGTCTTAGTGCTCTACCGCCCAAGCAACTCAACTTGAGATCTTAAGTTCTACTCAGAATTTTACTGAGTAACGAGAGACCAGTAGGTAAATCGGCATCTGGCGTGAGAGCGGAGGAGACCCAGCGATTGAAGCGATTCATCGCTGGAAATTGTACCGTGTCCGTGAATTGATAGCGATTGTGAGAATTGTTTTCGTACAACGCACCAATTCCCCCTTAGCTGAGATATAGTGAAGGGTGAAGGTTCAAGCGGGGGCGATTGATTCCATTTCTTACATTCTGCGCTGTGGTCGGCTGAGGTCGTTATGCTTCAACTGTTGATCTCAGGCTGCTCGGCAGCCATTTGTTCCGTATTGTGTCTGTTCTTTTGGAGTACATCACGAGCGGATGGTTGGCGCCACTATCGCTATTACGCTCTCGTTGCGCTCGTGTCCGCTATCTACGGTGTCTGTGGGCTGCCAATCCAAACTGAGATCTTTTCTATTCACCCTTCGGTATTGTTTAGCACTCTCAGTCTCATTATCGCGTTACTTACACCTGTGTTTTGGTTTGCGTTTCTTCTGGCCCAGGAGGACCGTGTGCTCCGCCCACTGGAACGCATTGCAGTCGGAACCTTGTTGCTCGGAGTTGCCATTACCTGTGTGCCTGGCGCTACCTTTGGCGAGTTACACAGAATAGGACCTACGTGGACAGGAGCTACCTACATTGTGCTGAATACCAATGCCCTAGGTGATTTTCTGATTTTCGTGATGATGGCGAGTTTCTTTTCTATCGCCTATGGATACGCAAAACCAAGAGAGCGTGGAGCAAGCCGTCAGCTTGTTCCGATGTTCGCCAGTTTAGCCTTTGTCGTGGGTGCGGTAGAGGAGGGGTTGGTTGTGATGAACATGATCCCCTGGCCATTTATGGGATCGATTGGGTTCTCTGTAGGTAATATTCTCATGGCGCTAGAAATGGCCCGCAAGGTGGTTCAAAATGCACGAGATGTCGAGTCACTGAATCTAGAACTTCAGAATCGAATTGTCGATAGTACCAATAACCTTATGTCCACACGGCAGGCTCTCATTGCGTCAGAACGCCATACTGCGATGGGAAGCTTGGCGGCTGGCGTTAGTCACGAGATTAACAACCCATTGGCGTACGTGAGCGGAAATCTGGAGTTTGTCCGAGATACAATGGTTTTGCTTCCCGATAGAGAAGAAGAGTTGAGTGCCATTGATGATGCTATCATCGGTGTCGAACGAATTCAGGAGGTTATTGCGAATCAGAAGATGTATGTTCGGAGTCAAGGTTCTGATGGGCTTGCGAATATACACAAAACAATAGAGATTGCACTTCGTGTGGTGAAACCACAGATAAAGTACTCGACAACTGTCGAAGTGCAAGTGGACGAAGAAATGTTCGCGTCCATTGACGAAAGCCGACTGGTCCAGGTCTTGGTAAATCTCGTACTAAATGCAGCCTTGTCAAAGCGTGATGGTGATGTGCTAATGAACACGACACTGAGGGCGTTTAGAAAGGGCGACTTAGTTTGCATAGAAGTTAGCGACAACGATGGAAGGGCCCAAAGTACGTTACGAGCAGGCAAGATGGCCCAGTTTGTAGACGATAGTTCGATGGCCAAGGGGGATATCGCGGTTTTTGTTTGCCGAGGAATTGTCGAAACCTGCGGCGGCACGGTATTGAGTTTACGTAATGATGCAGGCAAACTTGTTGTCCGGGTAACACTCCCGATTGCTGAAAGCGGGTGCAACATCGCTCCACGACAGAGGGCGCATACTCCATGATGACCGTTGTCCTCGTTAGCGGAATTGCCACGGCAACCAATCTGATGATTGCCGGGGCGAGTTTCTACTTTTCACGGGTACCGGGCTGGCGATACTATCGGACATTTTCCCTTATTTGCTTACTGCTGGCCTTGTACGCTTTAAACGACTTGTGGTTCGTCGCAACGGATACTGTCGGTAGCCTCAGAGAGTTTATAAGTACGGTAAATCTGTTTTTGGCCTTGTCTGCTGCTGGGCTATTATTGGTGTTCAATCGCCAACAGGCGAACCGGCCACTAAGTCGATATGACAAAATACTACTGACAGTTCTGTCTTGTTTTGCCATTGGCGCTTTGATTCCAGGGCTCGCGATGGACGGACACAGTTTAGTAGAAGTTCCCAGTGTGGATATTGTTTACCAAATACCAAACATGACCTATGTGGGGAGGTTGAGCATGGGACTTGGCCTGCTATGTGTTCTGGTTGTCGTCTATCGGTATTTCTGTGCGGCTATGCGGGGCGAGAAGGGCGCCTGGTTAAACACCCTAGGAACTGTGCTCTTTGTACTCTTCGCATTCGAGGAGGCGTTGGTTGCGGCCCGAATTCTAAACTGGCCATTTTTATTGGATTGGGGATTTGCGACGATGGTGCTTCTAGTCGCAGTTGATCTGTCTGCAAAGGTTTCTCGAAACTCTTTTGAGATAAACGAACTCAACAAAGACTTGGAGCGACGAGTCTTGAAGCACAGTGAAGAGCTGGCAAGTACGCAGGAGCAGCTCTTCGTCGCTGAACGGCAGGTAGCACTTGAGCAATTGGCCACGGGAATCGGACACGAAATAAACAATCCTTTGGCGTCTATCGGCGGCAATCTAGAATTTCTCAGGGATAAAGTCCGAGGTAGCGTGGGCATGGAAGAAGAGAAAGAGGCACTCGATGAGGCGCTAGATGGGGTTCAGAGAATTCACCAGATAGTCTGCGACCTTACGCTCTCTACCCTCGACGAGAACTCGGACAACGAGTTTTGCAATCCGGCTGATGCGATAGCGATAGCCATTCGCTTGGTTGCTCCGGAGTACCAGAGCCTGGTTGGCTTTTCAGTCGATCTCGATTGTGAGCCCTTGGTGCGAGTGGGGGAGAGCAAGCTCACTCAGGTCTTGCTGAATCTTCTTACCAATGCGGTGCATGCCGTAGAAGCGAGTAAGAGAGCCAATACTCCAGTTGAAGTTCGCTGTCGACTCACCGGCGAGCGGCTGCAAATTGATGTGAGCGATAGTGGCACTGGTGTTGATTCGGAGTTGGTCCATCGGATTTTTGATCCTCTGTTTACAACGAAGGAAGTCGGAAAAGGAACAGGATTGGGTTTGTACGTTAGTCGAAGTATTATTGAGAGCACGGGCGGGAAACTGGTACTTTCAAAGTCCGATTCTGAGGGCACTACCATGTCGATTGTACTGCGATTGGCAGACCCGGACGAAGCGGCGGTGGCTCCTCGTGGAGCGGCAGCCGATGGAGTCTTGGGGGATTTATCAGAAGTGCGAATTTATCTCATCGATGATGAGGTGATGATGACAAGAGCGGTGCAGCGTATGGCTAGAGGGCATACGTTTAAGATTGAGAACGACAGTCAGGAAGCACTAAAGCATCTTTTGGACGGAAACCAATACGACCTAATTCTCTGTGACCTTATGATGCCAAGCATGACGGGAATGGAGCTGTATCGGCGCTGTGTCGAGGAAAAACCAGAGCTCCGTGACCGCTTTGTTTTTGTCACGGGTGGAGCGGTGACAAGTGAGGCGCAGAGGTTTGTTGATTCGCCCGGGATCCGGGTATTGACCAAGCCTGTACCGAAAGCGACCTTGCTAAAGGTGATCGCAGACGCTGGATCACGCAAATAACTCATCACTGGGGAAGTAATACTGCTTCAAAACTTGTGCCCGTTCGTCCGCCCGGGGAGTATCGGTACTAGCCGATGTCTTCATCTTCCACAGCTGCAGAACCACAGCACCTCGATCGCAATCGACTCGCGCTGGTTGCGCTACTCGGCATGGTATCGGGGCTGCCCTTTCTACTGACTGGGAGCACCCTGACGACTCGAATGCGGGTCGAGGGCGTGGAAATGGCGACCATCGGATACTTTGCTTGGGCGCATATGCCCTACACCTTTAAGTTTCTATGGGCACCTTTGGTCGACAGGTTCCAGTTGCCGTGGCTGGGCCGTAGACGCGGGTGGATGCTTGCCTGCCAACTTCTCTTAGTAGTCGGTATCGCCGTATTGGGAGTGATCGACCCGAACTCAAACATAAAGGCTGTCTTTGTCGTTGCAGTTGCAGTTGCAATCTTCTCTGCCACCCTCGATATTGTTATCGACGCATATCGGACAGAAGTGCTCGAGGACCACGAGCGCGGGCCTGGTGGCTCGTATTTTGTAACCGGCTATCGGGCTGCGATGGTGTTGGCTGGGGCCGGCGTCTTGATTTTGTCCGATTCGATGCCTTGGCGAGAAGCGTACTTGCTTATGGCGGCTGCGATGCTGCTCACAATAGCAGCAACTTTCGTTGCCAAGCCTGCGCCGAGAGTGGAAGGGCAACCCCAAACTTTTCGTGAGGCTGTGGCGGGGCCACTCGCGGATTTTAAGTCTCGGACAAGCGTTAAGATCGTCCTTGTCT
>JAESTW010000029.1 GCA_016763395.1 Kofleriaceae bacterium | reverse complement strand
TGAGTTCGCTTGCCTTTTGCCTCATCGGTATCGTGACGCCGAAACGCTTCAATATAGTCGTTTACTTTCTGTGCCACCCACGTGAGCATTCGCTCGGTGCTGTGTCCGGTGGTGCTAACACTTCCATTGTAGCTCGTTGTCCAAAACTGGCTCAACTTGCCCACGCCAAGCACACTCATGTGTTTCTCGCTGGAGCTAAAACTCATCAGCGACACTTGGTCGATGAAAGTCGTTTTTGCTGGCCACCAGGGCAGGCTGATCTTCCGCCACTTCACAATTCCAGTCGTTGCATTGATGGTTAAGCGTCGATCGGTGGCACCCAAGATAGCCGCAACTAGGAAGAGAAGCACGGCCAATCCAAGCCAAATACTCAGGTGAATTGTATCGTCGCCAATCTCCCTGCTCAGTACACCAGCCCCAGCAATCAACCCCAACCGTACTAGATTGATAATAAAGTGACGCAGCTTGTTTGGAATTATCGAAAAGTTCCGTCCAGACCGGCAGGCTAAATCTGATGCAATATGAAAGAACGTGGGCACTACAAAGATTGCTATTGCCGTACAGACAGCAACTAGATCCAGTTCGTCAATCGAAGTTATCAATGCTGTGACCTTGGGAATTATCAATGTTGTGATCTTTCTGTGAGTCTATTGCGTTGGATATCAGGGGCGAGCAGCGCAATTCTTTGCCGGGTATCTCATCACAAATCGGCATCCCCAGTTGCGACGAGTTCCTGCCCGAGTACTACACCAGACTTTGCCTCATAGTCGTACAAAGCACTTGTGCCCACCAAGATCAGGTGAGTATTCAACAACTTGTTGGCCTGAAGAGACCTCATGGTTCTCGCGGCAATGGTAGGTATACGGCCGAGTTTTAAGGCCCGATTGACTGGTGCCATCGCGTCAAGACGGGTTTAGATACTCATGTCCCCTGTGAGTAACCCACCGCATACTCCCGATAAAGCTGTGTTGCCATTTGGAATATGCTATTTGGTGTGCTTCAAATACTTGCTCAGCATCCTGCCATTACCGACGTCGTTCATTGTTTAACTCGTTAAAATTCACCGGGTTCTCACTAATCCTAACCAATTGTACGCCAGAGTGGGAACGTTGGCTAGCCGGTGAATTCGCAAAGGATCGCTTCCTTGATTGATATGGCTTGCCTTTTTGAATTGCCCACTTGCACTCACTACCTAACTGGGGTACACGTCCGCTTCCGTTCACCTTGAGACCTGATTTGGGAGCATCGATACGTAAGAATTTCATAGGGGAGTAGCTCAATTGGTAGAGCATCCGTCTCCAAAGCGGAGGGCTGTGGGTTCAAGTCCCTCCTTCCCTGCCCAACGAAAAAACAAACAAAACGAACACTCTGTTTTCTTATCGAATCGAAACTCTCAAATTTTTTCTCTTCTTCTTTCTCCCTGGAGCTAAAAGTGTCGCAAGAACACGCACCTAACAAACCAGTTCACCTCATCTACCTTTGCAGTGGGTTGCTGGCGTTTGTCCTTCTCAAATGGACCGGCGAATGGATATGGGGGTATTTTACCCGAACTCCAGACGAGTTTTTGATCATTTTGGCTGCTGCCTTCACGACGCTTTTCGGTGTCATCTACTACTACCGAAAACCAGAGGCCTACAATCTGATTAACGAGGTCGCAGCGGAACTCAAAAAGGTCACTTGGCCGACCGGCAAAGAAGTGAAGTCATCGACGATCATCGTCGTCATCATGACTTTGATTTCCGCCGTTCTCTTCCTGGCTTTTGACTTCATTTGGTCAAACATTACGCAGTTGATTTACGGAGGCTAAGGCCGACTAATGAATGATACACCAAAATTGAAGTGGTACATCGTAAACACCTTCTCCGGCCATGAGAATCGCGCAAAGTTGGGACTTGAAGAGAGAATCAAGAACAACAAGCTCGATGACCAATTCGGTGAAATTCTGATACCCACAGAGAATGTAATGTCGATGGTCAAAGGCCAACGCCGTACATCCACTCGGAAGTTCTACCCAGGCTACATGTTCGTTGAAATGAAAATGAACGAGCATAGCTTTCACCTGGTTAAAGCAACTCCAAAAATTACAGGTTTCCTCGGTGGAACCAATCCCAGTCCAGTACCTAAGCGCGACATCAAAGGCGTGCAAACGGCAATGGATGTTAACACCGTCAAAGCCGCAGTCGTTGTGTCTTACACCGTGGGCGAAACCGTTCAGGTCATCGACGGACCCTTCACAACCTTTTCTGGAGTTGTCGAGGAAGTAAACACCGACAAAGAACGAGTCAAAGTTGTTGTGTCTATGTTTGGACGGGCCACTCCAGTCGAGTTGGCTTTCACTCAAATTGACAAACAGCAAGAAGAGCAGGCTTAGGCCTCCACGGTTTAGCCCTCCACGATCAAGAGCAATTAGGTATTCGCGATGAAAAAAGTATCAGCACTAATCAAACTTCAAGTACCGGCCGGAAAAGCCATCCATCTCCGCCCGTCGGTCCCGCACTGGGTCAGCACGGTTTGAACATCATGCAGTTTTGCAAAGAGTTCAACTCGAAGACGCAATCGCAAGGCGACATGATCATTCCTGTGGTCATCACAGCGTACTCGGATCGAAGTTTCACCTTCATTACCAAAACTCCACCAGCAGCCATCTTGCTCAAGAAGATCGCCGGTATCCCTAAGGGATCGGGCGAGCCTAACAAGCTCAAGGTTGGCACGGTGACTCAGGCACAACTCCGAGAAATCGCTGAGACTAAAATGCCTGATCTAAATACTTCTAGCGTAGAGAATGCAATGCATTCTATCGCTGGTACTGCCCGCTCCATGGGCCTTGACGTCGTCGATTAGACGGAGTCGGTCAAGAATCTATAGAGCATTAACCCACCTGGGAGCCTAGGTCGTAGGCGTTAAAAGACCAGGAACTGCGAGGAGGCCATATGGCCGGAAAAAAATACAAAGCTGCCGCAGCAAAGATCGACCGGAAACGTCGATATCCTCTATCTGAGGCCATTGCACTTGTTCCAGAGACTAAAATCTCGGACAAGAGCGACGAGACTGTCGATGTTGCTGTGCGACTGGGAGTAAATCCCAAGCATGCGGACCAAATGGTTCGTGGCGCGGTCGTGCTACCTCACGGGACAGGCAAGACAAAGAAAGTTCTTTGCATTGCTAAGCCCGACAAAGCCAAATTGGCTCTGGAGGCCGGTGCTGATTACGCTGGTGGCGAAGAATACATTAACAAAATCAAGGACGAGAACTGGTTTGACTTCGACGCTGTCGTTGCCACACCAGACATGATGGGGCAGGTCGGTAAGATCGGTCGTATCCTCGGACCTCGAGGCCTGATGCCCAACCCCAAGGTTGGAACGGTCACCATGGACGTCACGAAAGCAGTCGGCGAGCTCAAAGCGGGCCGAATTGAATTCCGTGTCGAAAAGGCCGGTATCGTGCACTCGCCCATTGGCAAAGCTTCCTTCGAAACTTCGAAGCTAGAAGAGAACCTATCTGCATTTCTAGATGTTCTCATCAAGATGAAGCCCGCTACGGCAAAAGGCACATACGTCAAGTCAATTACCATCTCCACCACCCACGGTCCGGGAATCAAAGTTGATCCCTCGTCTCTGGCTAAATTAGCCAAATAGGAAGGTAGAAGATGGATAAAGCAGGCAAACAGGTAGTTATCAACGAGGTCAAAGAGACATTCGCGGGCGTCATGAGCATTGTGCTCGCTGACTTCCGAGGTATGGATGTCGCTAGTATCTCTGAGCTTCGCGAAGAATTTCGCAAGGCTGGCTGCGGATACCGAGTTATCAAAAACACTCTCGTGAAATTGGCCATCAAGGACACAGATATGGAAGTCATGTCTGAGCACCTCAAAGGTCCCACGGCGGTAATTTGGTCGACTGAGTCTCCAGCTGATGCAGCTAAGATCGCAGTTAACTACGCTAAAACAAACAAAAAATTCGTTATCAAGGGCGGATACTTCGAAGGCGAAAGCCTTGACCTTGCTGGTGTAAATCAGCTCTCGAAGATGCCGGACAAGCCTCAGAGCCAGTCTAACCTCTTGATGACTTTCATCGCTGCACCGCAAAACTTTGTACGTACAACAATTGCCGGACCGCAGAACTTCTTGTATCTACTGGCAGCGCGCGAGCGTTCGCTAAACAGCTAAGACGCTAAAAGGATTATTAAAATGGCAGACCTTACACAAGACCAAGTAATTGAATTTCTCAGCGGCATGACAGTCATGCAACTCGTTGATCTCACCAAGTCTCTCGAAGAGAAGTGGGGCGTCGAAGCTGCACCAGTAATGATGGCTGGCGGCGGTGGCGGCGGAGCAGAAGCTGCTCCAGAAGCAGAGCAGACTGAGTTTGACGTTATCCTTAAGGATATCGGACAAAAGAAAATCCAAGTCATTAAAGCAGCTCGCGAGATCACTGGTCTCGGACTCAAAGATGCTAAAGAGCTCGTTGAAGGCGCTCCAAAAGCAATCAAAGAGGGCATCTCTAAAGAAGAAGCCGAAGAAGTTGCAGCTAAGCTTAAAGAAGCTGGCGCAGACGTCGAGATCAAGTAATTCTCTCGTCGCGTTTTATGCGAACAGTTCGCAATCTGCTCGCTGTGCATCTCGTTAGAGATCTCTCTTTATGGGATCTCTCTTTACGAAGCACTGTGAGTCTCTAAGGTACGGACCATCCTCTAGGGTGGTCCGCTGCCGTCGTTTCGGGCACTTGCCCAAAAAGTTTTTACTACATTAGTTCACGAGGACTCATCTTCTATGGCGTCGGCAATCCAGAACAACTTTCGGGTAAGAAAGAGCTTTGCAAAGCTCAAAAAAGTAATCGAAATCCCGAACCTGATCGATATTCAGAAACGTTCCTACGATAAGTTCTTACAAGACAAAACTCCGCATGAAGAGCGTGAAGATGTTGGCTTGCAAGGCGTCTTCAAAAGCGTTTTCCCGATCAAAGATTTCTCTGAAACTTCAGAGCTCCAGTTCGTCTCCTACAACCTCGAGCGTCCGAAATACGACGTCGACGAGTGTCGTGCCCGTGGCATGACTTTCGCTGCTCCCGTCAAAGTCGTTATTCGACTTGTCGTCTGGGACGTCAACGAAGAGACCAAGCTTCAGTCGATCCGCGACGTCAAAGAGCAAGAGGTTTACTTCGGCGTGATTCCGCTGATGACCAACAGCGGTACCTTCATTATCAATGGTACCGAGCGCGTCATCGTTTCTCAGCTACACCGCTCACCCGGTGTTTTCTTCGATCACGACAAAGGCAAGAGTCATTCCTCCGGAAAGCTGCTCTACAACGCTCGTGTAATTCCCTACCGAGGATCTTGGCTCGACTTCGAGTTTGATCATAAAGATTTCCTCTACGTACGTATCGATCGTCGCCGTAAGCTCTACGCTTCGGTAATTCTGCGTGCTCTTGGGTACTCGACTGAAGAACTCCTGAACTACTACTACGACACTGAGACCGTTTTCCTCGGTGCCAACAATACCTTTAGCAAGTCTGTCGACTACGACCTGCTTCTCGGACAACGTGCGACTCGTGACATCAAGCATCCCGAAACCGGTGATACTCTTGTCCTAAAGAACCGCAAGTTCAGAAAGAGTGCAGTTCGCAAGCTCAAAGAGTCTAATGTCAATCGCCTCGATGCTCAGCTCGAAGAAATTGTCGGCAAGATTAGTTCGCGCGACGTCATCGACGAATCTACTGGCGAAGTTGTACTTCAGTGTAACGAAGAACTCACCGAAGAAAAACTCGCAGAGCTGCGAGACTATGGTGTCGACTCGATTGAAGTACTCTTCATCGATGGTCTCAATGTTGGCAGTTTCTTACGCGACACATTGAGCGCGGATAAACTCCAAGGGCCAGAAGAGGCTATCAAAGAGATTTACCGACGTCTTCGTCCGGGTGACCCACCCACTGCAGAGGCAGCGCAGAACCTTTTCAACAACCTCTTTTTCAACAAAGAACGTTACGACTTGTCCAAAGTTGGTCGCCTCAAGTTGAACTACAAGTTCAAAGTTGACGAGTCCCTCGATGAGCCAGTTCTGGCTAAGAACGACATTCTCGAGACGGTTCGCTACCTTATCGAGTTGCGCAACGGTCGCGGCGTTATTGACGATATCGATCACCTTGGCAACCGGCGTGTCCGTGCTGTAGGCGAGCTCATGGAGAACCAATACCGTATTGGTCTTGTCCGAATGGAGCGAGCCATCAAAGAGCGTATGAGCATGTCGCAAGAGATTGAGACTCTCATGCCTCACGATCTTATCAACGCCAAGCCTGTGTCCGCTGTGGTCAAAGAGTACTTCGGTTCTTCACAGCTCTCTCAGTTTATGGATCAAACCAACCCACTCTCCGAAGTCACGCACAAGCGTCGTCTCTCGGCACTTGGGCCTGGTGGTTTGACTCGAGAGCGCGCTGGCTTCGAAGTTCGCGATGTTCACCCAACTCACTACGGTCGAATCTGTCCGATTGAAACTCCCGAGGGACCGAACATTGGTCTCATCGCTTCTCTCTCGACATTTGCTCGCGTCAACCAGTACGGATTCATCGAGACTCCGTACCGAAAAGTCGAGGACGGCAAGGTCTCCAAAGAGGTGAAATACTACTCGGCGCTGCAAGAGGAATCTCAAGTGATTGCTCAGGCAAACGCTCCTCTCGACGAAAACAACTGTCTGAGTGAAGCTCTGGTGTCGGCTCGCCGAACCGGTGGTGATGTTCTGATGGCGCCGGTCGACGAGATTACCCTGATGGATGTTTCGCCCAAGCAGCTTGTTTCTGTTGCAGCGGGACTCGTTCCCTTCCTCGAGCACGACGATGCAAACCGCGCGCTCATGGGCGCCAACATGCAGCGTCAAGCTGTGCCTTTGGTTCGTACCGCAGCTCCACTTGTTGGAACGGGTATGGAGGGCGTTGTCGCTCGAGACTCCGGTGTTACAGCGGTAGCCAAGCGAGACGGTGTTGTCGAATCTGTCGATGCAAGCCGCATCGTGATTCGTCCCTTTGAGTCTTCTGCCGAAGATCCATCGGGCGTCAAGCCGGACATCTACAACCTCACTAAGTTTCAGCGTTCTAACCAGAACACCTGCATGAACCAAAAACCAATCGTCAATCGTGGCGATATGGTTAAAGCTGGCGATGTTATCGCCGACGGTCCTGCTACGGAAGCTGGCGAACTCGCTCTCGGACAAAACGCCGTCATCGCATTCATGCCTTGGAACGGTTACAACTTCGAGGATTCGATTCTTATCTCCGAACGCATGATTAAGAATGATTCTTATACCTCCGTTCATATTGAGGAATTCGAATGCGTCGCTCGAGACACAAAACTCGGCAAAGAGGAAATCACTCGTGATATTCCCAATGTCGGTGAAGATGCTCTCTCTGACCTAGATGAATCGGGAATTATCCGAATCGGTGCTGAAGTTAAATCCGGCGCGATCTTGGTCGGCAAGATCACTCCCAAAGGCGAGACTCAGCTCTCTCCCGAAGAGAAACTGCTTCGGGCCATCTTCGGTGAGAAAGCTGGCGATGTCCGGGATAGCTCTCTGCGAGTTTCTCCAGGTGTCACAGGTGTTGTCATCAACGCTCGCGTCTTTGCTCGCAAAGGTACGGACAAAGATGAGCGTGCACTTGCCATCGAAGAGTCCGAAAAAGAGCGCTTGCTTCTCAATCAACGTACAGAGATTAAGATTATCTCTGAGGCCTACTACGGTCGCATGCGCAAGCTTATCAACGGCAAAGTCGTCGCTGGTAGCCTTGTCGATGACCGCGGCCAAGTATTGGTCGAGCGCGGCCAGAAGCTAGACAAAGAAACGCTTGAAGGCGTACCAATGAAGTATTGGCACGAATTTCAACTGCAAGGCGACGGAGATGTCGAGAAAGAGCTCGAGAGACTTGCTCTCAAGCGCGACGACGACGTTTACGAAATCGAACTCCAATACGGCGACAAAATTGAGAAGCTCACCAAAGGCGACGAGTTGCCTCCAGGAGTTATCAAGCTGGTCAAAGTCTACGTCGCGATCAAGCGTAAGCTCAGCGTCGGCGACAAAATGGCTGGACGCCACGGAAACAAGGGCGTTGTCTCGAAGATCCTTCCCGAAGAAGATATGCCGTATCTTGAGGACGGAACTCCTGTCGACATCGTACTCAATCCACTCGGTGTTCCTTCTCGAATGAACGTGGGCCAAGTGCTCGAGGTTCACTTGGGATGGGCAGCCAAGCGTATTGGCGACCAAATTGACAAGTACCTCAAGACCAACTGGTCACCTGAGGTCATGCGTGCGCAACTGAAGAAGATTTACTCTTCGGATGAGCAGCAAGCTTTTATCGATGGACTCAGTGACGAAGATGTCGGCGTATACGCCGGTAAACTTCGCCGCGGTGTACACATGGCGACGCCGGTATTCGATGGTGCTTCCGAGGACGAGATTCTCGAAGCATTGGCGATGGCTGGACTGCCAAGCTCAGGACAGATGCAGCTCTGGGATGGTCGCACCGGACAGCCTTTTGACTCGCCAGTCACTGTGGGAGTCATGTACTTCCTCAAGCTTCATCACCTTGTCGATGACAAGATTCACGCTCGAAGCATTGGACCATACTCTCTGGTTACCCAGCAGCCACTTGGCGGCAAGGCTCAGTTTGGTGGACAACGTCTCGGAGAGATGGAAGTTTGGGCCATGGAAGCTTACGGAGCAGCATACGCTCTGCAGGAATTCTTGACCGTGAAGTCTGATGATGTGGTTGGACGAACTCGAATGTACGAGAGCATTGTGAAGGGCGAGCACGTGCTCGAAGCTGGCTTGCCAGAATCCTTCAACGTTCTTCTCAAAGAACTGCAGGCTCTCTGCCTGAACGTCGAACTAATCGAAGATCCGCGGCTCGCAAAGGTGAAGCCAGGTAATGCACTCGAAGCATTTGCCAAAGAGATCGCCGAGAACAACTCGAGCGGTTCTTAAACAAAATCAAAAGCGGCGAGAAGAACGCACATTACTAAATATGTGCTTTTCTCGCCCAATTTATGATTTTGGCATAAAAACCAGCTCTACTCCCACGTTACTTAAACGTCACTACTTTTACGCAGAGAAACGAGACCAACTATGAAGGATATTTTCAACTTCTTTGAGAGGCCCAAGGACCCTAAGTCCTTTAGTGCAATACGCATCATGCTGTCCAGCCCGGAGAAAATCCGCAACTGGTCACAGGGCGAAGTAAAGAAGCCGGAAACCATCAACTACCGAACCTTTAAGCCCGAGAAAGATGGCCTCTTTTGCGCCAAAATATTCGGACCTATGAAGGATTACGAGTGCAACTGCGGCAAGTACAAGCGCATGAAGCACCGGGGCGTCGTGTGCGAGAAGTGCGGCGTCGAGGTGATCCAGTCGAAAGTCCGCCGAGAGCGGATGGGTCACATCACCCTGGCGGCGCCCGTCGCGCACATCTGGTTCCTGAAGTCGCTGCCCTCCCGT
>JAESTW010000356.1 GCA_016763395.1 Kofleriaceae bacterium | reverse complement strand
TCCACGAGCGGAACGCGGCCGTCTGGGACGAGCCAACGCAGCATCTTGCATCGACTCCAAAAATGCCCTGCGGCCGAGTAAACTGAGCTCGTAATAACGCTCCCCCAAAATCACAGGCGCGGCTTAACACATACCTTGCGTAGGTGAATAGACTGTTTCTTTGGGCCCAAGTTAAGTAGTTGAAATTACGTTTTTCATAAGTAAAGTACCGAGATCGGAATTGCGGCGGAGAATGCATAGTACGAACGGGAAGTTGTCGCTTTTGGTGCGAACTCGGGATTCGCTGTACTTCTCGCCGTTGACACCGAGCGCTGGTCTTGATTAGGTGGTCCGGTTATGTACGACACCTCTGATATTCGAAAAGGCCTGAAGGTCCTTATGGACGGAAACCCTTTCACGATTGTTGAATTTCAATTCGTCAAACCGGGCAAAGGAACCGCTTTCACCCGCACCAAATTCAAGAACCTGCTGACCGGCGGTGTTGTTGAGAAGAACATTCGCACCGGTGAAAAACTGGAACCAGCCAACGTCGAGGACCGCAATATGCAGTTCCTCTACAAAGAAGGTGAAGACTTTGTGTTCATGGACGGGTCCAGCTACGAGCAAATCTCTATTTCGGCAGAGGTTGTAGGCAAGGCTCACGACCTTTTGATGGACAACTTGGAGTGCACGGTACTCTTTTTCAACGATCGCGCTGTCGACATCTCATTGCCCAACTTCATCGTGGCGGCTGTGATTTCTACCGAGCCCGGCATGCGCGGAGACAGCACTGGCAATGTTCTCAAACCAGCGACTATCGAGCCTGGTGCTGAAATTGGCGTGCCACTCTTTATCAACGAGGGTGATAAGCTCAAGGTTGATACTCGTGACCGCTCTTACGTGGAACGTCACAAAGACTAAAGAGGTATTCGCTGATGACTCTCCCTGGGCGCTGGTGGTTATTGCCATAGGCGCCACGGCCAGGGCTCAGCACCCTCATGGCTTTGTCTCGACACACTAAGCACGGGCGAGTAGTTGCGCGCGACGGAGAACAGCTTCTCCTGCGCTGCGAGGATGGGCCGCATCTTCACACGCCAGCGGGGCAGGCCAAACCTGGTGATCTTGTCCGGGTAAGATCTGGAGACGACCCGGAGATCGTTGTTTCCTATTCTGGGACCGATTATCCCGAGCCCAATACTGAACTCTACCGTTTGTCCGAAGAGCGTATTGCCGGCTTGCGCGCCCGCGCTACCGTTCTGCGCGAAATTCGCCACTATTTCGCCGAACACGATTTTCTGGAAGTGCAGCCGCCGACTTTGGTGCCGACGCCTGGACTCGAGGTAAACATTCGAGCAATTGGCGCCGGAGAGGGCTATTTGATTACCTCGCCAGAGTTTGCCATGAAGCGTTTGCTCGCCGGTGGGCTGGAGCGAATCTATGCAACCAGCGCCTGTTTTCGCGCCGAAGAAGTTGGCAGTCACCACAATACTGAGTTCACTATGTTGGAGTGGTATCGCGGCTGGGCCGGGCTAGACGAAATACTCTGGGATACAGAACAACTCGTACGTCGATCGGTTCAGGCGGTTCGCGGCAAAGATGCTGCCTTGGTCGATGGGCGTGAAATCGACCTTCGGGGGCCGTGGCGTAAACTCACCGTGTCCGAGGCATTCACTACTTGGTGTGGCTTTGCACTTCTAGGTGACGAAAGCGCCGATGAGTTACGACGTAAAATGAGTGTGGCAGGAATTGCAGTCGGTGAAACCAGAGAGTGGGACGATTTGTTCTACTTGGCCTTCGTCGAGCGAATTGATCCGGGATTGGCACAGCTCGATCATGCACTTGTGCTGGTCGATTGGCCATCCGCGCTGGCAGCGTTGGCGCGCGTGAAACCCGAGGACCCGCGTTGGGCGTTGCGCTTTGAGGTGTATATCGGTGGGGTGGAACTGGCCAATGCTTTCGACGAATTGACCTGTGCCAAAGAACAACGGCGACGCTTTGAACTCGAGCGCACGCAGAGAAGAGAACGCGGCTTGCCGGTGTACGAGATTGACGAAAAATTCTTAGCGGCGCTAGAAGAGGGGTTGCCGCCAAGTGCGGGAATTGCACTGGGCGTGGACCGGTTGGCGATGCTCAGTGTGGACAGTGACGAGATTCGGACAGTGTGTGCGTTTGTTGGAGATGAGCTGTGAGCTTGAGCGCGCAAGCCTGTTGGGTTGTCGGCCAGCAACGTGCAGAGTTGCGCACCGAGGAGTTGCCACCTCTTGCGCCAAGGCAGGTGCTTGTCAGGACGTTGTACACGGCCATCAGTCGCGGTACTGAGTCTTTGGTGTTTCACGGCCGTATCCCTGCCAGCGAATACCAACGCATGCGCGCGCCGTATCAGCAGGGGGACTTCCGCGCTCCGGAGAAATACGGGTATATCAATGTCGGGGTTGTGGAAGAGGGGCCGGCGGATTTTATCGGCAAAACGGTGTTCTCACTCTTCCCTCATCAGACCCGCTTCGTCTTGCCAGCTGATGCGGTGACCCTGCTGCCCAAAGGCTTGGCTGCCGAGCGCGCTGTGTTGGCCGCCGGAATGGAGACTGCGGTGAACGTGTTGTGGGACTCGGACATAAAGGTGGGCGACCGAGTTGCTGTGGTGGGCGCTGGCGTTATCGGCTGCCTGTGCGCGTATCTCGCTCAGAGAACTCCCGGCGTGGCAGTTCAACTCATCGATACAAACCCAGAACGCGGTTCGATTGCAGACACGCTGGGCTGCGAGTTTTCCCACCCAGACAATTGTGGCCCAGGTCATCGTAACTCAGACTTCGATTTGGTGATTCACGCCAGCGGAAGTGGCGTTGGTCTCCAGACTTCGCTGGAAATTGCTGGTGTCGAAACGAAGATCGTCGACATGAGTTGGTATGGCGACCGCGACGTGTTGCTGCCGCTCGGACAAGCATTCCACAGCCGGCGTTTACAACTGATTTCTTCTCAAGTCGGCACAATCCCAGCAGCGCAGCGCAGTCGATGGAGTTACAAAAGACGCTTGGAGTTGGCGCTTGGCTTGCTCGATGACACGCGTTTGGACTGTCTTATTAGCGGCGAGAGTGATTTTAGCGATCTTCCAAGGACCTTGGGGGAAGTCACAGGTAGCGCAGATTCGCTGTGCCACCGAATTCGCTATTCCAAGATTCCGGAAACCCCGGAATAGAAAGCAGTAGATATGTTTACAGTTGGCGTACGAGAACACGTGATGATAGCCCATAGCTTTCGAGGCGAACTCTTTGGGCCGGCCCAGAAACTTCACGGTGCAACCTTTGTTGTGGATGTAGAATTTAGAGCCGCGCAAATGAATGTAGACGGCGTGGTGGTTGATATCGGGCGAGCTCACACCTGCGTCCGGTCGCTGCTGGCCGAGATGAACTACCAAAACCTTGACGATCTTGAGGTCTTTGCCGGACAGAATACCACCACCGAGTTTCTCGCAAAGTACATTTTTGATCGCCTGAAGGCGGAAGCCGGGCAGGGCGGCGCGCTCGGACCAGGATCGGATGCGCTAGATTCCATCAAAGTGTCTCTGCATGAGTCTCACGTCGCCTGGGCCTGTTACGACGCGCGACTATGAGGCCACTGGCTACACGATTGCCCAGACAACGATTGCCCAGACAATGCTTCACGACTCGGTCCGCTCGCGTTTGTCGGGCGCATACTGGTCAACCGTAGCTGTCAATGACCGCAACTTGGTATCCATTCACTGTACTCGTAGGGGCGCTGCTCTCCTTGATCCTGGCATCCGCATGGCCGGTTGTCGGCGCGGTGATCGCCTCTCTTTTGGCGTTGAGCGCAAGTGCTCGGACTGCCTGGACGCCTTCGGGGGAGTTCGGTTGGGCCAACAGTCTGACCTGGGCTCGAGTTCTATTGTGCGCATTGCTCTTCGCCTTGCCCGCTGGTCCCGGACTCGCTTGTCTCGCTCTTCTGATCTTGATTCTAGATGCCGCTGATGGTGCGCTCGCTCGCTTGCACGGCAGTACCTCATCCTATGGCGCAGCACTGGACAAAGAATGTGACGCCTTCTTCATGTTGGCAATGTGCCTGCTTGTGTGGTGGCAAGGGCTGGCTGGCCCATGGGTGCTGATTCCCGGACTATGGCGATACGTCTACGGAGCGATTCTCGTTCTTTGGCCGGCCTCGACAATCGCGCCGCGATCTACCTGGGCGCGTTACGTCTTCGCTGCCGCATCGCTGTGCCTCATCGCCTCGCTGGTGCCAGGTAACCGGGCTTCGGTTTGGTTTGCGGCTGCGGCTACCGTTGGAATCAGCGCATCATTCGTGCGATCGCTCTACTATTCTTTTCTGCGTAACTGACCGTCGAAAAGAATAGCATCGCCACTTGGGAAGTGTTTGGCATTAAGAAAAACACTGTATTCTAGGCAGATCGTCTCGAGCCTGCCTAAACGGCGACTGTCGTCACGGTGTGCGCGATTACATACTGTCTGCGGTACATCAGTCCACTTCCTGGCCAGGACGCAACGTATTGTTCCAGCGCCAGCTTACCTGGCTGCCAAGGCACTCCGTTGATTCGACAGTCTGCCAAGGCTTGTCCGGTTTCAGAGCGCAAGGCGTAGAGCCGAAGAGCGATGAAGTCATCACCCTCGAGCAAGGGAGCAAAGGCTTCCGCATTCTTGAAGAGCAAACAGCATGGGCAAGAAGCCGCGTGCTCGCCAATTTGCACCGTTTCAGTCTCGGCTTGATCGTGCTGCAGGGGCCCGAGAAGAAGCCGCCGAGTTCGTACTTCACTATTGTCCGCGTTTGGCAGCTCTTGCATAAACTCCATGCACAATTCCGGCGTTGACACCGGCAATTCTAGGAGTACTGGCAAGTCGACAGTGGCCCATTGTTCAAATCCGCGTGTTACCGACTCCTCGACCGAAGGGCCCAGGGAGTGCTGAAACTCGAAGACGGGGACGGGCAAGAGTGTTGGATGACTCACTTCGATTGTGGAGAGCGTTTGCACACTGCCGTCATCTCGTGGAGTGACTTCAACAAGGCGCGGCTGCAGAATGTAACCACTCGCTGTCAGTGTGAGCCAAGAATCGTGGCTCTGCAATTTGTGACTCCGCTTTCCGAGCATTTTCGCTGCGAGGTCGATCACGTTGAACTCTTCTGTCCAGCAGCGATCACCGACGGCAAAGCTGGTGCTGCCTTGGACTAGTTTGCCGGGGTTGGATGCACATGAGGTTGGTTTGGGGGACATTGTTAAATCACACTACTACTTTCTCGTGCGAAATTGACAGTCGAAGAGAATGTCATCGCCACTCGGGAAGTGTTTGGCATTGAGAAAAACACTGTCTTCTAGGCGGTCGATCTCCGGTAGCACAAAGGCGGGGCGTCCGGAGCCGATGATCATCGGCGCAACGCAAACATGGAGTCTGTGAAGGCAGCCTTCGCGCAAGAAACGAGACACGGTAATACCGCCGCCTTCGATGAAGATTCGCCGAAGTCCTTGCGTGCGCAGTGTGTCAAGAATTGTCCGGCAAGAAAAGAAGGGGCCTTCCTCGTCCTTGTCTGCGATTCCGACGTGATGTTCGGAGTTGGCGGGCAGGTGGCGTTCTCGACACAAAATCAGCGTCCGGGCTGTGCGATCGGTAAAGAGATTGGACTTGGGATCGATACTCGCATGAGGATCGATGACAACTCGAACCGGGTGCTCGCCCGAGGTCAGCCGCGTGGTTAGCTTTGGGTCGTCCATTCTGGCGGTGTTAGCGCCAACGAGTACGGCATCAAACAGCGCGCGCATACGATGGGTGTGAAGAAGGTTTTCTTGGCCACTGATAAATTGCGAGTTGCCCGAATGAGTTGCCACCCGTCCGTCTAGGCTTTGCCCGAGATGGGCGACGACAAGTTCCTCGTCCATCGGCGCGCTTAGCAGGGGCATATACAAGTCGAGCATGGCTTGCGCTGGCGAGCTGATCTGGCATTGCTTGAGGGGTAGCCATGCCCTGGGGGCATCTGGGGCAATGCGGCAGTATTCGAAGCTGCCGTCCGCCGAGGAGAGAGTTGTTTTGGGCCCCGACTTCTCCTTGGCATGTCGACACAGGGCAGACCAAATCTCGGCTTCGCCCACCGGCTCATTGGATGTCATCGGGCAGCAGCATAGCACGCCAGCTTGCGTTCTCAATGACTCCGATCACGGAGTTTCCTAGGCTTTGCATAGGAGTTTCCTAGGCTCTTGCCACCTTCGCCTTCGCCTTTGCGCCCACCTTCGCCTTTGCGTCCACCTTCGCTTTCGCGTCCACCTTCGCCTTTGCCTTCGCGTTGATCTTAGGAATCAAAAGGTCGCCTAAGAACATTCCCGTATAGCTCGCCTTGACCTTGGCCACAGCTTCCGGTGTTCCGGTGGCTATAATTTCTCCGCCGCGAGCACCGCCCTCGGGGCCCATATCAATGACATAGTCCGCAGTTTTTACGACGTCGAGATTGTGCTCAATGACAACGACAGTGTTGCCTGATTCCACTAGCCTGCCGAGGACCTGCAGAAGCCTGCGCACGTCTTCAAAATGCAATCCGGTTGTCGG
>JAESTW010000355.1 GCA_016763395.1 Kofleriaceae bacterium | reverse complement strand
GTAGAGCGTTGCTTCGAAGCTTTTGCCGCGGTCGACCTCGCTGGGCACGTCGATACCGATGAGTTCCAGCTTGTCGTCGAAATTGAAGCTCAGTGGGTGCTGAATGCCCTGAGGTTCTTCACGAATGATATCTCTGGCGAGAGGATTCTGATCCAGAAAACTTCTCATGAGCCCATGGAGCTTTTGCGGTGGCGTTACGGTGTCGTTCCACATACGATTGGACAGCATGACCTTGTCCGCGTTGCTGTCATCGACGACATAATATTGAAACGTCCCTTTAGCGGCTTCTTTATGAATCGGACAAAGCTCGCTAGCTCGCACGAGTGCAAATACTCGCTCTGGTTTTTGTAGAAACTTGATGAGCTGTGGTCGTCCGCGGAGCTTCTCGAAATCTCCTTGGGCATAGAAGTTGGCGCCAGCGGTGGCATTGCCGAGAACGCCCAATGGATTGCCCTCTTGCCGAAGCATGTGAAATACGCTGAAGGTCGCTTTGGATGAGAGCTTTGTCGAAAGCCGCGGTGTCCATACTTGCGCTAGGAATAGGCTGAGTACTAGCCCTGTAGCAATGGCGCTGGGCATGCCCCATTTGCCGAGGAAGGCAAAGCTTCGGTGCGCTGCACACGCGATGTTACTTCCAACGTACACAAGAGCTTCGATACCTACCTCTAAGGTTGATGCATTGGGCTTAGGGTTCTTCTTGTACCAGTTGGCCTTGCTCCCGCGCAGGTACCAGCCGTAGATGCCACTCCCTAGTAGGAAGGCGAAAAGCATACCCAGAACCATAACCAGCTTGTGGATCGACACATCAGCGGGGAATTTCGCGATGCTCTTGTCCAAATGAAGTCCTAAGAATACTTCGGGGAAGGACTTGATGTCTTTGGAGATGACAATCGCAGCGAAGAATACAAAGAGCGCAATCAGCGGCGGTGACAAGCGTATGGCACTCTGCTCTCCGGTCTTGATGCTCTCTCGGCGTGCCGTCCAAAGTTCGTCTATCCAGATTCCCATGGCGACTGCCAGAGCGGGTACCGCTGCGTATTGTACGGGACCAATTTTTCGCAGCGCTATCGAGCACAGAACCCAAGTGATAGCCGACCAGGCAAAGAGCATTCGTGCGCCCAGAGGATTGGTTCCCGGGCCTCCGCCTTGCGCCATTCGAAAGGCAGCGATCGGAGCCAGACAAACCCATGGAAACATGCCAAAGGCCACTTGCTCAAAGAGTGAGTTGAAATTGAATTTGAGGCTGCCCTCTTGTTTCCAGACCCCCGCTAAGAGATTTTGGTAGTCTTTACTTGTGTGAAAGGTCTTGCCGAAGATCGAAAACTCACCATCTTTGGCGGATACCCAGTCAAATACCTCAAAGACGAAGTACGCCAAAGAGCCCAGAAAGGCCACCATAGCGATAGTAGCCGCAATTCGCAGCTTCTTCTTGGCGTCCGGGAAGTTATTACTCGTTGTCGCATCGTCTTCAGACGCGGGCCCGGTGTCCGAGAATGCGCTGACTGCAGCTGCAATAGCAATGGCAGAGAAAGGGGCCAAGACACCGATCATAAAACCAGCGCTGTAGTAGCCAAAGGCCGCGCCGATAAAGAGGAAGAAACCATCCATGGGCCACATCCATACGGGCCGAGCTTTCTTGCGTGGCGAGCATAGTCCGACAGCGGCCAAGAGCAGAAACACCCCGCCGGTCATCGCGCCCATTTCGCTGTTGAGCTGCCGGGATTGGAAAATGAATAGCGGACAGGCGACCAGGATCGCAGCGGCAATGAGCCCGGCGCTCGGGCCGCGAATTCGCAATCCCAAGAAGTAGGTGGCAAGACCCGTTAGCAATGCCAGTAAAAAGAAGGGCAGGCGAGCACCGAATTCGCTGACACCAAAACTGGAAATTCCCTTTTCAACCATCCAATTTCGCAGGGGCGGTTCTTGGGACTTTTTCTTAGAGAAGTTGGTCTTTTTCGCAGGCTTGATCTTGGACGGATCGGCATCGGTTTCCGCAGCGATTTTTTCCTCTCGGGCGATTCGGCTGGCTTCGCGTTTTTCTTCCGCCTTCTCCAATCGCAACTGTTCGGCCAAGTCCGCTTCGGTGGCAGGTAAGGCGCGCGCGGCGACAGCCATTTCCTGAGGCTCCCAAAAACCGTAGGAGCCAAGTCCGGGCAGAAGAATCAACGTGATGCCGACTGCAACCCATAGCGGCCAAAGTCGTTGGTTTTTCAGAATCTGTAGGACCGTGCTCACCCGCTCACGGTATTGAGAAAAGCGGGATCACGCAAGTCTGGGTAGCTGGTGTTTTTCGTCCGAGAATTACCCAATATCCCCCACAGCAGGAGTGCTATCGAGCGTTTGCCAGGCCCTTAGGATTCTGAAAGACACGAGACTGTCCTGGCTCCAGGCAAACGATGTAGTTGGCAAGATTGCCGGTTGCAATCAGCTCATCAAGCCAGCGCATCGGTTCATCGAGTCGCTCATAAGAAAGCGCGAAGGCGCCATGGCGAATGGGAATCATTATTTTCGCTCCCAGATCTTCAAAGGCGTAGAGCGCATCCAGAGGACTCATGTTTCGTTGTCGCAAGGAAGCGGGGGAGTAGCCACTGATGGGCAGGAGAGCAATGTCGGGTTCAAAACGCTCTCCAATACTCTCAAACCCCTCAAAATACCCGCTTTTGCCGCAAAAATAGACCTTGGGACCATTGCCACAGATAACGTAGGACTGGCCGGGAAGATTGCCCTTGGCGCTGGTTCCGCAAACTGGAGCAGAATGGATTTCCATGCCTTTGTGCAAGATCGTTTGATTGGGGCTCAGTTCAATGAGTTGTGCAAATCCTAACTTGGACACAAGGTGGCCGGTTCGAGGTGGCAGAACTACGGTCGCGCTTCTCGGCAAACGCTCTAGGGTTTGAAGATCTAGGTGGTCGGAGTCTGGATTGCTGAGTAGAATTAAGTCTACTTCGTCGAGTTCGGCGCTGGCCAGCCCCGCGCGTTGTTCACGGCGAATCGAGCCGCGCCAATCTCCTAGCAGGGGATCGCAGAGTATGCTGCTCTCGGAAAATTTCAAGAGCACGGTTGCGTGACCACCAAAGCTGATGGAAACCTGGCCAGGCCCCGCATTGGGCAGAGGGGCAACTTTGGCTCGCGCAGGAGAGTGCAGCGCTCGCCAAGCCCAATGAGCCAACAAACTTCGATACGAACGCGTGTTGTGAGACGCATTCTCGCCAGCTAGCAGCCGTTTTTTTGATAGGTATTCCTCGCTCACAAACTCGCTCTAGCCTTCTTAACGATTGGCATTTTCGACGTCATCGCTGGGCTGCGTGACTTCATGGTGCCGAGGCTACGCTACCGCAAAGCGTGCCAAGAGTCCTCAATCTGACTGTAATTGGATCGAGCATCAAAGTATTTCAACGGGCTTTTGTGCTATGACCTCGCCGCATAGGCCATGAAATCCAACGATTCCACAGCTCCCACACTCTCTATCGTCATTCCCATTTACAATGAGGAAGAAATCCTGCGAGAAGCGGTTTTGGAGCTGCGCGAGGGGCTTGAGAAGCTCGGTCACAGCTACGAAATATGGCTGGCGGAGAACGGCAGCACGGACACCACGATTGCCTTGGCAACTGGTTTGTCTAAAGAGTTTCCTGAAGTTTTTAACTTTTCCGCTGACGACCCCAATTATGGCAAGGCACTTCGGCAGGGTATTCTCCGGGCGCGCGGGCGGCTGATTGTGTGCGACGAAATTGACCTGGGCGACATGGATTTTTACCAGCGCGCGGTTGAGATGTTGTTGAGTGACGATGCGGATATGGTCGTCGGCTCTAAAGCAATGAAGGGCGCACATGATTCACGTCCGGTTTTTAGGCGTGTTGCTACTCGAGTAATCAATGGCATGTTGCGTGTTGCGGTGAATTTTCGCGGTACCGACACCCATGGGCTCAAAGCCTTTCGTCGGGATTTGCTAATTCCTGTTGTTGATCAGTGTGTGGTCGACAAAGACATCTTCGCATCAGAGTTAGTTGTACGCGCCGGTCGTGCTGGTCTCAATGTTGTCGAGATTCCTGTTGAAGTGTGCGAGAAACGTCGTCCGGCAATCAACTTGTTTCGCCGCGTTCCGGGGGTTATGAAGAATTTGGCCCAACTAACCTACGCAATCCGATTTAAGGGATAACAGGCAAATGCGGCGCACATGCTGTATTTCCATCGATGTTGATCCCATCCCCTGTTACTACCGAATTCACTCACTCGGACAACCGCCACCGGACATGCGCAGTCGCATTATGTGTGCCGCATTGCCACGATTTTCTCGCCTCTTTGCAGAGCGAAATATCAAGGCGACCTTTTTTATCGTCGCCGAGGATATCGATGTCAAAGCCCTCGGCAATGATGCTATCGCGATGCGTGCTGCCCTACGAGAAGTTCGAGCAGAGGGGCACGAGATCGCAAATCACAGTTACAGTCACCCATACGAGTTGGCTCGCCTGAGCCGATTTGAAGTCCGGGACCAACTCGATAGATCGCATGACCTGCTGAGTAGCTTTAACGGCAAGGCCATTGATGGCTTTCGCGCACCGGGCTACGATATCTCTGCCATCACCTTAGAAGAGTTACTACGGCTCGACTACAAATACGACAGCTCGGTATTTCCCGCACCTGGCTACTATTTAGCCAAGGCACTGGTCATGGGAGCACTAAGGCTCATTGGACGAAAAAGTGGCGCCGTGATGACCAATGCGCGGGCCCTAACGGCTCCGATTACGCCCTATCGACCATCGGTGCAGGCTCCTTGGCGTAAAGGCAACGCGGGTATCTTTGAACTGCCGGTTGCAGTAACTCGAAGAACTCGTACGCCGGTAATCGGGACGAACCTACTCTTGGTGCCTCCGTGGTTGCGATCGCATTGGCTCCGCTCCATGGCCAAGAGAGAGTTTTTTAATCTGGAGCTGCACGGCATCGACCTCTGTGATGCGGAAGATGATGGGATGCCATCAGAACTTATCGCACGACAGCCAGACCTGCGCATTCCCGCGGCTACCAAGATGGAGAGCCTCGCGCAGATCATCGATGAAATCGCCGAGAGTGGGAGTGAATTCTCCACGCTCTCGGAATATGTCTCAGGACTGGGTGTTAGCGTTGATTAGCCTGATAGGGTTTTCACTGGCTCCCGGTGGACGAAACGCGTTGATTGGGATCTTCAGGTAGCGAATTTCGTTGTCGTGCGGCGCTGGCAGTTCGCCGCCATCGATGTTGACTTGCACGCTTTGGAAAATTAGCTGTGGCGCGTCGAGTGATTGGTCTCGCTTGTCTCGCCAAGCGACGAAGTCTTCTCGGCTTCGATTGGCATCGATAGCGATGTTACTCGGCTTCTGCTCGCCAATGGTGCTCTCGTAGGCGAGTTCACGTCCATTGGGCTGATAGTCGTGGCCAATAAAGACCGGCATATCGTCCGGAATTTCGTTGTAGAGGCGCTGTACGGAGTTGTACATGTCATCTGCGCTACCGCTGGGGAAATCACAGCGTCCGGATCCCGAATCGGGCATCAAGATGACATCGCCGGCAAAGAGTTTGACGTCGATAATGAAGGACATGCATGCCGGAGTATGTCCGGGAGTCGCAAGAGCCCTTATCACGAGAGTGCCAGCCTTAAAGACCTCGTTGTCTTTGAGAAGTCGGTCAAACTGCCGTCCATCGGTTGGGAAATCGCTGGGCAAGTCGAACACGACCTTAAAGGTTTCTTGGACATTGGTAATGCCCTCGCCAATGGCGAGCTGAATGTCGGGAAAGGCGATACTCAGTATCTGTGAGCCAGAGAGGTGATCGGCATGGGCATGAGTCTCGAGAATATATCGAGGCTTGAGATTGTTCTCTCGGACAAAGGCAATCACTTCATCTACAGATTGCGTCCATGCTTTGGACGACTTGGGTTCGTAGTCTAAAACCGGATCGATAATCACCGCGTCCCCTGTTTTGGCATCATATACAAGATAGGTGAGGGTAGAAGTGCGGGTATCAAAAAAGGTCTTAATCTTGGTGCTCATGGTGTTTCCTAGCTAAATCAGTGAGTGATGGGTTGGCAGCAGCGACCGTATTGTCGGCTCAGGCGAGTTCGCACTTGAGTCGGGCTGAGATCGAGCGACTCGGCAATCTCTGGCCCCTTCAGCCATTGACTTCGGCCAGTAGCACGATGGCCCGGTCTTGTGGCTTCAGCGTTTGCAGCGCCGCGACTAACTCATTGCCTAGATCTCGGATTGCGACCAGGGCGTCTGGAACCAGCGTGCCAGAAGGGCTTCTATCGGCTAGAGAGTCTTCGATAAATTCTTCATGTCGCGAGACGTCTGCCTTGCCACCGCGCTGCATTCGGCGACATGCGTTGGTGACCATGCGGGAAAGCCAACCTTGCAAATTTCCGTCCGCCCGAAAAATCTCCTAGATGCTCAGTGGCAGAGACGAGGGCGTCTTGAACAGCGTCTTCGGCCAAGCCTTCTCGACATTGCCGTTTGCCCACGGCCAAGAGATGGGAGCCGTAGCAACGAGTAATTTCCTCCATCGCGATGGCATCGCCACTCCGAACCAAGCGGAGGAGCCGTTGTGCGTCGCAAGAGGGGGAAGCTGGAAGGGCCATTGGCCACGATAGTGCCTTTCATGACTCGAAGCTGCAAGCATGCAGGGCAAAACCGCGATTAGATGGCTACTGAGTTCCTACGATTTGAGCCAGTAAATTCTTTTAGGGCATCGGCTACATTACTTTTTCGAACCGGTTTGGCGATGTACTCGTTCATTCCTGCTCTCAAGCAGCGTTCTCGATCTCCCGCTAGAGCATTGGCAGTCATTGCGACGATTGGCAGTTCACTGCCACCTTCAATCTCTGTCCGAATCAATCGTGTTGCTTCAAACCCGTCCATAACCGGCATTTGGCAGTCCATAAAGACCATATCGAATTTGGTGTTTTGAATTTTCTCTATCGCTTCCAGGCCATTGTTGGCGATGTCTACTGTACAGCCGAACTTCTCTACCAATCGTCTCGCGACCATTTGGTTCACTAGATTGTCTTCCACGATTAGAACTCTCAGCCCGTTGTATTGCTCCTCACTCTTGTCGTTGAGCTTTTTTGAAGTTTTGGTAGGTTGAGCTATGTCTTGTTTCCAAGCCTGTTTCAATCTTGCTGCCAATACCCCAGAGCGTAGTGGCTTTTTTACTCGGACAGTACGCGGCATCGCTGCTAGCCGCTCGTGGTCGTTGTCAACTCTGGATGAACCCGTGGCGTCCAGTATCAGGATTAGGGCAGTGTTCTCTTTGCCGCCTTTGGCAAGCTCGTGATGTTTTTCCGCGTCGGCCAAGCTCCCGGCCAGAACGACAAGGTCGAAGGGAGTCCCCTGCGCCGCCTGTTCTTTTGCATTCTTTAATGCTGAGTCCTGGCTGGATTCAATTTCTACTTCAAACCCGGACGCTAGAAGTAAACGTTGTTGCGATTGTGCCGCTTTGTCATGTGGCTCAACAAGTAAGGCTCGTTTTCCGGGGTATTGGATGTTTTCTAATGGTCCTTCTTCGACCTCAAGAGGGACAGAAAAGAAAAAGGTCGAGCCTTTTTCAAGAGTGCTTGTTAGGCCTATCTCTCCGTCCATTAGCTGGACAAGCTGTCGACAAATGGTAAGTCCGAGACCTGTGCCACCGTGTTTTCTAGTTGTAGAGCCGTCTGCTTGGCTGAATTTTTCAAAGAGTTTGGCATGCGCACTATCGGGGATACCGACGCCTGTATCTGCAAATGCGAAGATCAGCTTTTCATCTTCAAAATGCAGTTTTACTGTGACATCGCCTTCGCTGGTAAATTTCGCCGCATTTCCAAGTAGGTTGATGACGATTTGTCGCAGACGTCCGGGGTCTCCTTTTACCTTTTGCGGCAAGCCAGGGGCAATCTCTGCAATTAGCTCGACTCCTTTTGCATGGATTTTGGGAGCGACAATTTCCATCGCTTCTTCCAGAAGGACTCTCGGATCTAGTGAGATAATTTCAAGCTGCATTTTGCCAGCTTCAATCTTAGAGAAATCAAGAATGTCATTGATGATCGTAAGCAGCGCTTCGCCCGAGTTCCGTACGGTTTCCGCGCATTCTCGTTGTTCCGAGTTGAGCTCTGTTTCCAGCAAAATGCCCGTCATTCCGATGACACCATTCATAGGAGTTCTGATTTCATGGCTCATCATCGCGAGAAACTCGCTCTTGGCTTCATTGGCATTTTCTGCGCCTGAAAGCGCGACTTCTAGTTCCACCGTTCGGGTGGCTACCTTGACCTCAAGTTCGCTATTGAAGCGAGCAACTTCGTCTCTAGAGTTGCTGGCGATGTCCGCTGCCTGCTGCGCTCCGCTTGTCCGCTCTTGAAGGCTTTCAACCAAATCGGCAAATGCGGTTGCTAGGCGTCCGACTTCGGTATTGTGGTGTCCTCGGTAAAATTCGATTCCATCCTCGCCACGTGCCAATCGATCTGCTTTCCTGACTAGACCCAATAGTGGCTTGGTTACTCGTGAGGCTATCAACATTGCCAACAACACCATTGCGAAACAGGCAACGACACAGATGGCAATGATTTTGTATCGAACCCCCACTACGGCCGCCAATAGAACGTCTGTGTCCTTGGTAAGAACGATAGTTAGCATTCTTTGATCGCCTGAGACCCCAAGCGGGATTCTGTCCGAGAGGTGGAATTTGTCACCGTCGAGAAAGGTTTGGATGCCGTTCCCGCTTATGAGCTTTCCCCAAAACTCGGTGTGAGTTGTAGCGAGATTGTGTTGTTTGCGGCCCAGCGACTCTTCAAATCCCCATTGCCAGGAATTGTTCTCATGGCTAATGTAGTATCCATATTGATCGACAAGCCATGTCGTCTGATCGCTGGAAAACTCCAGCTCCTTCACGAGTTCAAGAGTATTGGTATTGATTACCACAAGGCCAATAAGCTCGGCTCTGAGAGCAATCATCAAGTTGTTGAGACCGGACGCGTAGTGTTCTTTGTTGAGGTCGTATCGTGGCGAGTGCAGTACCTCCTGCGCCCTACTGGAGTGTCCGGCGGCTACCAAGCCAAAGACTTGCTTCTCCAGCTCTGCGAGCTTCTGGTTGGAGCTGTGTAGTTGCTCCATGGCCGACTCGGCGGCGGTGCCAACGTATTCTTTCGCTTTGGCGAGAACCTGGTCTAGGAGCTTTGAATCCCGCTTGTAGGTAACTTGCCACGTTAGGTCGCCAAATTCAGAGGCCGCCCTCGCAGCATAGGTCAATTCCCGGTTCAGACGCCGAATTTCGCTCGTGAGGGAACTGAGAATCGCTCCGTCTTCGCCCTCCAGCCGCTGTTGATAGACGGGGGCAACAAAGCGTTGGGTTAGTATGTAGGGTTCAACAATGACTCCATTCTCACGGTTTAAGTTGATGTCCGAGACATAGATTTGCTCTGCCTTTTTTCCGTTGACGACATAGTCTCGAGTGCCTTTGTTTTGCAGTTCACTTCGGGGCAAGATGCGATACCCGGATGCAGCAGCGGAATCTGCTACAATATTGAACAATTCGATACCAGAGTCCGGATCGATGAGCCTGATCTGTAGATAGCGTTGGGAACGGAGTAAAGTTCCCAATTGTCGCTCAAGATTTTCTTCTACTTCATTTTGAGTAGAGCTTTGGAAGAAGGATTGAACATCTGTAGCGTGAGACAGGTATATCGCGTCGTCTGCTACCCCACTAATGGTGTCATGCAGACGTTGTGTCTGATGCTTTGCAGACTCGGCCATGGTTTCAAGAGCCGACGTTTCAAGAGCGTCCCGAGAGGTGGAGTACACCAGCCAACCCACCGGTACCACTGTTACGATAGTGGCTAACATGGCACCGATAGCGAACTTTTGCCCCATCGAGAAGCGTGCACTTATTTTGTTCCACATTGTTGGTTACCACCTTCGTCAGAATTTGCGTCCGACTCCCCCCACCAATAGACTTTCGTCCACTTGCAGCTGAGCTGAAGCTTCTGGGCTGTGTATCGGGCCAGATTGTGGTGGGCTGGCCGAATTTCTATTCGATCTCCTCTGCCCTGTGTGAGCGTACCTTGCCTGTTACCAGGGTAGGGGCTCTCCGTTGGCGTGGTAGAAACTGCCGGTGTTTTCCATTGATAGATCGTCAATACGCTGGATAAGCCCTGCGGCTGACTCGTCGGCATTGATGAGGCCATTGCCGCCTGTCATCTCGGTTCGGACAAATCCCGGGTGAAAGAGTCCTACTGCTATGTTCTTGGGCGCCAGATCTATCGACAGGCTTTTGGCAGCCATATTGATTGCGGTTTTTGACATGCGGTAGCCGTATTGTCCGCCAGAGTCGTTGTCCGCGATTGAGCCCATGCGGCTTGTGATGATTGCAATTTTCGACCCGGCCGATAGCCTTGGCAAGAGAGCAGCGCTTATCCGCAAGGGACCAATGCTGTTGACTTCAAACTGTCGGCGTATCGAGTCAAAATCGAGAGAATTGAGAGTGTTGCCTTCCAGAGTCCCTGCGCAGTTGACCAGGATATCGATTTTTTGTCCGGAAAGAATCTCAACGAAGAGCGAGACTGCCTGAGCGGAACACACGTCGACGCCTGCTTCAACCCGGACGCCGAGCTTGTCTAACGCCTCGGACGAGTTGCGGCACGCGGCGATGACAGTGTCGCCACGCTCTTGAAATTGTCGGCATAGTTCTAGACCTATGCCGCGGTTTGCTCCAGTGATGATTACAGTTGCCATAATATTATCGATTCGTGATTGCGCTGGTAGCCAAAAAATCGCAGCGTTCGTTTTCGGGGATTCCCGCGTGGCCCTTTACTTTTACAAAATGTAGTTTCGAAAATTCTTTTGTCAACTTGCGAATGCGAGCCACGAGTTCGGCATTGGCTTTGGCCTTCCAGTTCTTGTCCAACAGACCGATGGAGTAGCTAGAGTCGGTGTGTACCGCTACATCGCGATCACGCGCTGCCTCGGGAACTTCCTGCAAGGCCCTCTCTATCGCTGTGAGCTCCGCGATATTGTTTGTGCCGGATCCGATAAACTCTGGGACCTCTTTGCGATCCTCACCGTCTACAATCACCGCGCCGATTCCCATCGGGCCAGGATTGCCGGAGCAAGCGCCGTCGGTATAGATAATGATCGTATCCCCCGGGAGGACCGTTGTTGGGGCGGCAGTCTTCTTCGGTGGCGATGCACCTGCCGCCGGCGCGTCTTCCGTCACAATGATACGTTCATCCTCTGGATTGCCGGTGGGGGTCAGGTTAGCCGCCGAGGCATTGTAGATTTTAGAGTTCGCACTGAGCTTGTAAAGAATCTCTACAAGTCCTTTCGAACTCTTACTTATTTCACCGGACTCGGTGACACGAACATAGACTTCTTTTCCTCGCAAGTTGCGTTTAATCCACGGCATTGGCCAGTACTGTGACAAAGGCAGCAGGCGATGACAAGTGACGTGATCCAATTGCTGGCCAGAACACTTGGGATTCGTAACTCTGTGGCACATCGTTGTTTTCCTCGCCTGAGAACTCGTGCTACACCCACGGCCATGAACAAGAAATTCTCAATCGTCGCTGCTCTCAGCCTCTCCCTTTTTGTTGCTTCGGCATGCAGCAAGGACAAAAAGGAAGACTCGGACAAGGGGGATTCTCCTGCTGCCAAAGTCTCTGATACTAAAGGTGGGGATACCCCGACTGAAGTGAAGCCCGAAGCGGCCAAGTCAGGAACAACAGCAGCAGCGGGCGATATCTGGAGTCACATGCCAGCGGACACCGAGATGGTTCTAGCACTGGACATCGGCAGTCTGACCAAGTCGAACCTGTGGAAACAATACGGAGGAATGGCGACAGCAGCTGCCAGCGAAAAACTTGAGCTTGTCAAAGAGAAGTGTGGAATTGACCTATTGACGTCCTTCAAAAGCGTACATGTCGGTTTCAACTCGGACAAGGAAGCACCAATTTTCATCGTTAAAGGTATCGAGCGCAGCGTAGCAGGGAAATGCATTGTAGCTATCGCTGAGTCCGAAGGCGAGAAGGTCACCGTGACCGAGGAAGGGCCAATTACGATTGCCAAGCCAGAAAAAGACGGCAAAGACGGTATGCTTATCGGCTGGATCGACGACACGACTGCCATCGTCGTCAAAGGAGATACGGACAAGGATTTTGTTCTGGCACGCATCGCCGGCAAAGACGGACTCAGCGGCAATGCTGGTCTGATGACAATGGTTGGCAAAGCCAAGCAGGGCGCACCGATTTGGTTCGCTGCAAACTTCAAAGAGGGCTCAAAAGCAGCTAAGCAGATCCAAGGCATGGCTGAAGGCAAAGCAATTGCCGGTGTATTCGGTGGAATTGGATTCGAAAAAGGAATCGAAATTGCTCTCGGTGCAGAGTTTGCGAATGAAGCAGATGTTACTGCTGCCAAGGCGAAGATCGACGGGATTCTTCCCATGGGCAAGATGATGGCCGGTCCAGCCGCACCTTTGCTTGATAAAGTGAAGATCGCTGTTTCGGGCAAAAACCTTACAATCAACATCGACCTTTCTGAGGCCGATCTAACAATCCTTACACAAATGGCTGGTCCGCTGCTCGGCGGAATGATGGGCCGATAACTCTACTCAACAAGATGCTTCGATCTCGATACGGCATTCTTGTTTCACTTGCCGCTACCTGTTTTCTAGGTGGCGGCTGTGGTGACAAAAAAAAAGAAGCGAAATCAGACCCGCCCGCAAAGGCCGAGGTTTTGGCGGTTGAGGGGCTAGACGCCATTCCCGCATCAGCCACCGCTGTGGTTGGCATTGACATAGCCAAGTTGTCCCAGTCCGATCTTGTTCTGCGGGCGATAGAGCGAATGTTCGCCAGTGACAAATCCCTGGAAGCTGACATTTCATCGGTGCTAACAGCGTGTCAATTCGACATACAAGCCGACTTGCACTTTGCCACGATTGCGATTGTTCCAAGAGAGGGAAGCGGGCTTGATGACTCGCTCTTGGTCGCCAACGGCAAATTTAACGAAAGTGCAATCAGCGCCTGCTTGGGGCGTTTTCTTGAGGAGAAGGGCGGCAAGCTCGAGATCTCGGAAAGGTCTGGCAGGAGGATCTATCATGAGGTCTCGCCAACTCGTCGTGAGCAAAGTGGTCGATGGTTGGCCTTTGGCAGCTCTGACACACTACTTGTATCCTCTGGACAGGAGCTTCTGCTCTTGGCGTTAGGAGAGGGCGACAAGCTTTCCGGGCCAAAGGGCGTGTTGTCCTCTTACCTGTCCAAGGCAAAATTGGACTCTGGTATTTGGGCCGTTTATCAATTCGACGAGCTGGTTGCGCAAGGCCTTATAAAGGCGAGCCAAGGACAGCTTGGGCCCGCCAAGGCGGCAGTAGCCTATGCAGACTTCGGCAAGGGCTTGTCCACTCGTATCCAAGTCGAAATGGCCAGCGAGGCAGATGCGGAAGCACTAATCAGCCTGGTTAAGGCACAATTGACGGCAGCAGCGATGATTTTTCAGCTCGATTCTGCCGGTCGTCTCATCCAAAAGATTGAGGGTTCGTCGGCTGGAGCTTGGGCAAACCTGAATTGGTCGCTGTCAGAGCAAGAATTAGCCGATCTATTGGGATCGAATCTGCTAGGAAACGGTTCCACCATTGACATCCAAGAGAAGAAGACTGAGAATCCCGCCCTTGCCCCGGCCTTAGTGCCTGGCCCAGAAAGACATACGAATCATGGCAAACAACACACCGATCCAGACAGTAAAAAAGAACTTCGAGAGCAAGGAGAAGCTCATCAGTAGCATCGCCGGCTCCGTCAAAAACGAGGGCGAAAGCGAGTCAGAAGCAGCGGCTCGACTCAAGTCCGTATCCAACAAGAAGCTTCTGCGTATGAGCGAAGTAGCAAAGCAAATTGCTGATCGTGGTGGTCGTGACGAAGTTATTTCCGCATTGGGCACAGCCCTCGGACGAACCAAGGACGAAGACTACCTCACCAAGCTTGGAACTTTCTCCAGCGCTACATTGATGGACATGCTCCGAGTCGCTGAGAAGTCGGCAAAAGCATAACCTGCTTTATCTGCGCAGCTCTTATCTACGCAGCTCCTTGTATAGCTCTGTGCGGGTTTGCCGCATGAGCATTGCGCGAGCGTGCAGCTCATTGCTGGTGCTTCACGCCCAACAGGCTCAATACGCCACCTGTGCACTCGTTTTCTTAGCGAGTGCATTGGCGTTTGGCCCGATTCTATTTGATGAGAAGAGTGCGCTGGCTGAGAACAGTTCGAATACCGACGCAGCGAGGATAGTCCTTGTCGCTGAGGAGTCCGAATATGACTACATGGCAGTCTCTGCAGAACTGCCTGCGTCTAAATACATAGGCATTGCTCTACATGATCTAGAGCGAGCCCGGGACCCTAGTACCGAATCGGACAAACGGCCGGTGGTACTTGAGGAGTCTAGCTGCCCAAGCGAAGGCTGGCCGGCTGCGGCGCTGCATGGCCCGTCATTGCGCACTGGCAATGCTCCTATGGCGACCAGTACTGGCAGTGGAGATTGCAAGTGCAAAACTAAGCTGGGCGATACCCGAAGCAAGCGATTGGCGGCTCTGTATGTGAATCGCAAGTTTTCGCTGCCCACCGGAGTTGTCCCTAAGGACTACGATTTTCTCTCACTCCGCATCGCCTATCGAGATGGTGTGAAGGCGTATCTCAACGGTCAGCTCATCGCGTCTCGCAATATGCAAAACACTCCGGCGAGCGCATCCGATCGAGTTCGAGGTCCGGAATGGGAAGAGTTCATACTGCCGCTTCCTGGGGGGCTGCTCACCAAAACCAACTTGCTCAGTATTGAACTCCGTCCGGCGCGCCTTCGCAATGGCGTGCGATTTGATGCGGAATTGAGTTTGCAAAAGGCTAGCGCACTCGCCCGTGGCCCGCTCTTGCAACAGGTCAGGGAAACAAGCGCGATCGTCAGCTTCGACACCCATCTCCCTGTTGCCGCCAAAGTTCTCTACGGCACGAGCGCACAGCTCGGGAAGCAAGCCTTGTCCGCTGGCGCTTCTCTCGCCCGTCACCACCAGGTGAAACTCACCGGACTATCTCCCGGACAAGTGGTGCACTACCAAGTCGTGTTCGCGGGCGGCGCAACGGAGGTACTGCGCTTTCACGTGCCACCGCCGAGAGAAAAAGTACTGCACTTTGCGGTTTATGGCGATATGCGGGGTGGTCACAGAATTCACGCGCAGATTGTCAGCGCACTACAAGCCGAACTCATCGACTTTGTGATTGTCACTGGAGACCTTGTCTTGCGCGGCAGTGATGAGGCCGATTGGCAGCGTTTCTTTGCAGTCGCTCAGCCGCTTTTGGCTCGTTTGCCCTTCTACCCGGTAGCCGGCAATCACGATCGAGGAAGCTCCGGGGACGAAGCTCGCCGCATGAAAGAGATTTTTGTCATGTGGCCTGGGCCAACGAACCGTCCGGCGGGCGGACACTGGCACAGCTTTGAGCAAAGCGGCGTGCACTTTGTCATGCTCGACTCAAATCACTACCGCAACTCAGATCAGCTGGCTTGGCTTGAGAAGGATCTAAAGAGCGCAAGGAAACGCGGAGTTCGAGCCATTTTCGCGGCCGTACACGCAGGGCCTTATTCTCGCGGCTTGCATAGGGGAAACTCCTACGCCGAGGAACACTACGCACCTCTCTTGCGAAAGTACGGAGTCTCGATCTTGTTCTCTGGCCACGATCACCTCTACCAGCGCGGAGAGGTTGCAGGGCTGCCCTACATGGTAAGCGGTGGTGGCGGCGCGCCTCTCTACTCGGTGCGTTGCGGTATCAAGGGCAAGCCTCGCTGCAAAAAACGCGATGGCATGCAACACGTCGCCAAGGAGTATCACTACATCTTGATTTCGGTTTTTCCAAAATTTGTCCGAGCCTGCCCAAAGCGAATTGACCGGACGCCCCTGGAAGCCTGCATTCGCTATAAACTTGATTAGGCGGCTATGCCGCCGGTGTTTTTCGTCAGAAAAACACCGAATAGCCTCCGCAGGAGGTGTACTACAAGCGTTTGCGAAGCCAAACGCTTAGGGACTTTGGTGTTAAATTCATTTAACACCCAAGTCCCTAAAGTGAGAAGCTGGTGGTTGAGGATCCCATGTTGCCCGCTGAGTCGAGGACACGAATTGCTAGGCTGTGAGTGCCCTTTGCCAATCCAGAGGGCAGGTCGATGCTGAGCACTTCACTCTGATCATCAAAAATTCCGTCGGATGGAGCACCTATTTGCCAGGGGCCGTCATCAACGGAAAATGCCATCTCGTTGATTGTGCTGAGCGCATCACTGGCTCGTGCACTGGCATTGGGATAGCGCACATTGACACCGGCTATCTTGGGTCGTTCGTTGTCGACAGCAAAGAGAGGCGTTGTGAAACTGGAAGTAAGTGCCCGGTCGTTGGAGTTGGCTAGGTGATCACTGGCAGTTATCTTAAGCCGGTAGTATCCGTCCGGTGTTGTTTCTGTATTCCATTTAAACTCATCCTTGCTGAGTGGAGAGGTTCCAGTAAAGATCGGACGATACCGGGCATCTCCCTGTCGCCGAATGGACAGCTCGTAGACCGTCTTATCGTCATCGCTATTGGAAATGTCCCACTTGAGCTTAAGAGTCGGACTGTGCGCTTTGGGAGCGGGCAGCGTGACGACCCCGTGGAGTTTACTCTCTGCCTCGATGGTCGCGCCGTTCACTCTAGTCGCGGTATTGGCGGGCAGATAGAAGAGTTTGGTTTTACTCAGAACTGCTTTTTCGTCGGCACCAAAGCGAACTCGATATTGGAAATATCGTCCCGGTGGACTTTGGACTTTACCCCGCGTCATGTCTCCCATGCCTCGCAATGGATTGCTAGGAGTTTGCCAAGCGCTCCATCCCATGCCCGGTTTTTCGATATTGCCGCTACGAGTCTCAATGGAGAACGAGCCTTCGCTGTGCCATACCAGCCGTCCGAAGCGAGAGGGCGTCTTGGCATCAAAAACGTCCGAGGTGTAGCGTGAGCTTTTCGCTTTGCCACTGCTTTGGTAGAGCCCGGCAGAGTCGCCAGTCGTGAAATGAATTTTGTCCGATTTGTCGACCATGATGTCCGCGATATAGCGTTGATCTACATCCAATACAGTGGACACACTGTCATCGATATCGACCATAAACACTTGGCCTTTGTTGGCTGCTCCGGCGAATATTTGCCCCTTGCTGTTGACTGCCAGCGAGCTAAAATAGCTGTTGGTAAGTGCGTGCAGCTGTGTGAGCTTGCCATCGCCCCGGACACGATAGATCGCGCCTTTTCCCTTGCGAAGACTTTTGGCTAGCGGTTCGATGCTGGCATTGGGAGCCGGGTCAGCACCGGGCTTGGTACCCTCTTTGGGCATTTTGGCTTTGTGTCCGGCACCCTCTTTTTTGGCGGCTTTGTCGACAGATTCCTTGCTCTTGAAGCCCGTGGACGAACCGGGAGCCATGTCGTTGGCGGCGACGATTACGTTGCCTTGCCACTCGACCATTGAGCTCACTTCGTTACCTGCGAAATCCGCAATAGCACGGGTTTTCTTGGTTTTTAGATCATGGCGGAAAACCAGCGCATTGTCCGAGGTACCTATCCATATCGCATTGTCGCCGGTAGCGAGCAGGCTCATGATGCGTTTGTCCTCACTGTCAAAGGCGAGCGTTGTGGAGCCCTTCTTGGTGTCAATTTGATAGAGCAGCCCCTCGGGACCAGTGCCGGCGTAGAGCCCGCTATCAGTTAACTGGAGTGACCAGACTGTCTCTGCGTCTTTGAGCGTGGCCAACTCCTTGGCCTTGCCGGTTTGGGTGTTGATCGCCCATACCTCGCCATCGGGCATGGTGCCCGCGTACAGCGTGCCGTCTTTTGCTAGAGCCAGGGAGACAACGGCAACCGCATCACCTACGGAGGCGAGTTTGCTAACCTTGTTTCCTTTGACTTTGTAGATCGTGGCTTCTTCGTCCGAACCGATGTAGACCGTGCCATCATCGGCCCGTACAGCGGACCAGGCGTTGTCAAAATCAAGCTCAGTATGATCGACAGCCCAACCCGGACGAACTTGTCCGAGAGAAGTTACAAATGCGGCGTCAGACTCGCCTTTGTTAAAACTTTGGTAGCTGTCAACGTTCCAGGTTGCAGTCACCGTAGCATTCGCTGTATCGCCGCTGAGGCTCAAGGGCAGGGTGCCCAGTAGGACGCCAAAGAGTGCACCAGATAGGTATTTATTCACGACTCGCCTTTTCTCAATTGAAGTGAGATTGATAGTAGAAACTGATTATTAGAGATTGCCAACTTTAATAAAAACGCTCGCGGAGCCTTCTACAACGTGTTTGGCAGGAGATAGAGATCTTGATTGTGCGCGACTCGTTGTTACTCTGGGAGCGCGTGTGGATGAGCGAAGCCGGTTGAGCGCACTCGCCGGTAAATCGTGAATCAGACGTCCGTTTATGGCGGCGCCTTCTTCTGCGGAATACAAAGTTACCGCGTATACCGTTCCCGGTAGAAGTGATCCGAAAGCGGCCAAGAGATCATCGACAGACTTTGGCGGTGCAATGTGCAGCCCCGCGGAATCGCCACAAATCACTTCGAGTCGGACAATGGAACCCGCAAGTGAGGCCGGGACATCAAAGGGAATTTTCTTAACGAAGGGTTTCCCCCGATGAGGCTGCAGCGTTACGTTTACATAGTTGCGCTTGCCTGGCTTGAGCGCAGCCGTTGGTGCCGCGACTCCAATAATATCGACAGTGTTGGTATCGTAGGCGACTTCGACATCAACATCGATGGACTGGATGTCGATCTTTTCAAAGGGATTGGAGAGCAGTGGGCTAAGAACCCGAAGTCCTCGCGCGCCACCGACCACGCTTGCTGCGCCGCGGGAAGAGTGCAGGAAGTCGTGAAAGACCAAAGGCTTGTGGCCCTTCATACGAACTGTGCTTTTTATTCTAACCGTCACATGGTCTCGGTCTGGCAAGTATAGGGAAGTTGCGTTGCCAGCGGCAATCGAGGCAAAGGTCGCCGTAAAGAAACGGTTGTCGAGAATTTCGACATCGAAGGTGCCAATGGTTTTTCCTGCGCCCGAGCGAATGCGAATGTGCATCGGAATCATGTCGATTTTCAGGCTAGTGTCCGCGGCAATGGTGCTCTGTCGATCTTGAGTGAGTGAACCAAGCTCGCGAAGTGGTGAGGCGACAACAAAGGCGCTTTGTGCCGAAGGAATCACTACGTGAACCTCAGCTGCTGCAACCGGGGCGTAGATTTCACCCGCCTTGAACATTGGATGTCCGAAGGCCAGAACGTCTTTGCCGCTGATGTAGGAAACCGTACCCGTAGCAGCGGCGGACATGTCACCCCGAATGAGCTGAACTGCTATTGAGCCCCCCATTTGAAACTCGGTAGGTCCCTGGTTTGGACTCCCGGTGCCACCTGCTTGCATTGGCTCCAACGGAAAGCCGGACATAGCGCGTTTTGCTTCCGCAAAGGCTGGTGGGGAAAACCCTGAGAGCGCCAAAGGAACCGCAGAAGCTTGCATACCGCGCTCCAAGTCGGCGGTCTGACTGCGTTTGGGGAGAGTACTGGCCAGTAACCAAGGCGCTTTGCGTGCACCTCGTGCCATGCTGCGTCCGATATCGCCGTCGGGGACTACCTTGAGCCACTGTGCGAGGCTGGCTGCACTTCGCGGAGCTGCGCCGCTGGCTCTCGAGACTTTTGTGCCTTTTACGCTGCCGTTGCGCTTGTGAACGAGTGGCGAACCTCTTCGTTTTCGAAGCCCCTCTTCCTTCATGTACTCCAAGGGAGTGCAGCCGCCGATCGCTTGTTTGTTGAAGCGAAAGCCGTACGAGAAAGCGCACACCAGTTTCCCCTCTATATAGAGAGGGCTCCCGGACATGCCCTGCCAAAAGCCCGTAATCTGGACCTTGGGATCATCGGACTTGACCAAAATGATGTCCATCTTGGGTAGGAAATTGCGGTTTACTCCAATGACTTCAAAGGTGAAACGCTCGGGCGTCGTGCCTTTCATGGTCGTTAGGCCGTAGCCCTTTTGGCCGCGTTTTACTTTGGAAAGTGGATAGATTTCGCCTTTGTACGAATCAGCGGAAGCGTGGGAGGGCAATAGTGCGCTCACGACTCCAATTACTGCTGCGATACTAAAGGCACGGAATAATTTCACGCGCATAGACTGTAAGCTTAACCACCCCTCGGCAAATCGGCCAGCCGCTTTCGCCTACATTCTCGAGTGATCGGCCGTTATCCGCGTTACTTACATAGGTGTGGTTGCGCATTGCATTGGGTGAGGTTGCGCACATTACCGTGGCGTCAGTGTCAGTTTACTACACAGGTGAAGCTGGGCAAGCTGTCTAACCTTCACCGCATTTTCTGGCAAAAGCTGACACCGAGTATTCTTGCCGCCTTAGTTTCAAAGAGTTAGCGGGGAGTTTCGCCCAAGCCAATTGCGGCACGTGCTCTGCATTGTTGAATTGTGTCTACCGATTTGGAGACCGCTCACCAACCAACCATTAGGAGAAACTGAAATGAACGATTTTTTTGAAACATGGAAAGGCATTGGTTACAAACTTCAGCGCTCGGAGAGGTGGTGTAGGTACATGTCCCGCCGAGCAGAAGATCCACTCCCAGTATTTAAAGTAGGCGGAATTGTCCGGCTTAACCAAGCGGACTTGGACAACTGGCTCGCCCGCCAAAGGCAAGCTGCCATGCCAGCGAGCTCCGTCATGGTGTCGAACCTTCAGCTCATCGCGTAGGTGCGTGCGCCCCCTTGGCCTACATCTCTCACAGAGCTACGAAGGTGGGAGATTGCGATGGTAGTCCTAAGGGGCCTACGGGCTACATCGGGGCTGAACCATCGATCGACCTAGGGTGAAAACGCGACAAATCACCTTCTGGTAGAAGCCACTTCTAGCGAGTGTCGCGGACACCTTCTTCAGCGGGAGGTGAGCATTGCCGCTACGCCAGATCGCGAAAAACTGGTGTAGACTCCGCGGGTGACTCCTGTGAAGCAAGGCTTAGAAGGATTGCGCGGACCTACTCGCGCACTGTTTACCGACCTCGATAGCACCATGACGACCGCGGGGCATCTGCGCTCGGACACAGTTGCAAGCTCGTACCGGCTGCGCGACGCCGGCGTTGAAATTGTATTGGTCACCGGACGTCCGGCGGGGTGGGGCCATGCACTGGCTAACATTTTTCCATTCACGGCTGTCATTACCGAGAACGGTGGAGTGAGTTTTATCGCAGAAGGCAATGGCTATAAGAAAATCTATGGTGTTCCTGAAGCAAATCTGTCCGAGCTGAGGTCGCGAATGCGTGCGGCGGCCCACAAAGCACTACAAATGGTTCCAGACGCGCGAATGTCTTCGGACTCTCACTACCGAGAGGTTGACCTGGCCATCGATTGGAACGAAGAAGTGAAGATTCCCCGCTCTCAAGCGGACAGAATCGTAGCGCTATTGCAAACCCAGGGCTTTGCCGCCAGTCGATCTTCGGTTCATGTCAACTACGGCCCCAAAGGTGTAGACAAGTCGACTGCGTGTCTGGCCGTACTCAAGCGAGTTTTTGCTGCTGATGCATCGGACCTGGATGATTTCGTCTACCTCGGAGATTCTCTCAATGACGCGCCTGCCTTCGCGCTCTTTCCCAAGAGTGTCGGCGTCGCCAACGTCGGGGACGCATGGGCACTATTGCCGAGTAAGCCTGCGTACATTACCCATGGCTCCGAAGGCGCTGGGTTTGAGGAGCTGGTTGCGCGGCTGCTAGAGCTGTCGGCCTGAGCCCTGAATCGGAGGTTTCT
>JAESTW010000354.1 GCA_016763395.1 Kofleriaceae bacterium | reverse complement strand
TGTCTTCGCAAGCGAGAACGCTCTTCCGTTCCTCTTGTTGTAATTGACTCAGAACCACCTTGGGCGCAGCTGTTGTCGTCGGCTCGACTGCGTGCGTTGGCTCGGCTTGAGGCGCAGCCGTCTCGGAATCCACCTGATTGAGGGCCGGCGGGCTATCGATCGCCGGAGCGGTCGCGGTTTGGCTCGCGGTCGCAGTCTCCTTCGGGGAGTCACTGCCACAAGCGACTGTGAGGAGAAGGACGGCAGCAATAGCTCGGGTCAACACAACAGGATTGTACTACATCTCAGAAAGCGCGCATGAACGCGTCTTGAGAGAAGGGCAGCCAAGGTTGTGGCCAGTCGGCCCCGCCGAAACCGGCGCTTTTCCGCCATCCCTTCTTATTGCTCGGTAGACTCAGGACTCTAGTTCAGCCGAGCGTCTCTGCTCGGTGTACGGGCTCGCTATGTGTCAACAGCCGGCGTAGTTCATCGTACTCATCACTCACTTGGTACTGGAATAAATCCTCTCCGCAAAACACAGTCCCAAGTAGATCGAACTGCTCATCAGCGCTCTCACCACTAATTATCGCCAATGCCCGGGTGGCCGCAGCTAGATCGTCACAGGCAAGTAGTCCGGCTCGACGAGCGGCTGCATTCATTCCATCAACCCAGCCGTCCATATCGAAATTCTGAAACTCTCCCTCGTGTTCCTGCAATATCTCTTGGGCGCGCGGCGGCAAGGTCACTACAAACTCTGTCGTTCCAGATGGTCGCGCAGTCTCTGTGAGGAAGAATGATTTCATAAGCAGCCCCAATTCGGTTCGCTGCTTTTCACCAATATGCAAGAGAGAGGCATAGCCTGCGCATAGACCATCAAATGCCCAGCCCAATACAAAGCGGATGCACGCCTCTGTTTCGCTGGCCAAGCTTCGGTCAATAACGATGATGGTTCTGGGGTGCCCAATGACGACTATGCGTCCGGGGACATTCTCACCAACATAAATCTCTGGCTCCAAACCGAAAAGCCGAGACATATCGCCAGCTATTTCCTCGAGCATCGGATTTCCCACCGATGGCAGGGGAATAAGATTCTCCCCAAGGCCCGCACGACGACTCAAAATGCTCATCTTGTGGCCGGTAAGCGCAAACAACTCAGCGAGTACAGAGTTAAGCGATTCGTTGGCTAGGTGTGTTTTTCGGAGCTCAGCAGTCAAAGGCCGTTGGATAACTTCAGCGGGGCAAACAGCGCGCGCCGACGCTTCCATCCTTTCGTCCTGCGGCTCGAAATATCCCAGCAGTCGCATCGCGGTCAATACCCGGACAGCACGCGCCGATTTGCCAGCATGCATGTAATATCCGGCCAACACTCGATACGCTGGTCCGTGACGCAAGCTGTACTGAATAACCAGATGAACTTCGCTAGTGGCACGATGCAGGTCAGATTGTGCGTATATCTCGGCTAGAGACAGCCTGTCCGCAGCTCCCGCGGGCTCCACTTCCAAGATTCCCCGATACGCTTCGATAGCAGCTTCTCGGTCCCCGCTTTTCAGAAGAATTCTAGCGAGACCGCGCTGCATTGAAACAGCAGAACTATTGTCCCCATTCTCAATTGCGGCGAGGGCTGAGCTAATCAGCCGACTTTCTGCCCCTGCCTGATCGCCACCTTTCATGGCGTGATGAGCCAACGCCAATGCAGGGGGCGCATAGCCAGGATCGTATTCCGCAGCCCTGCGATACTGTGAGGTCGCTGCTCGTGAATCCCCACCCTTCTCGAGAATACGCCCCAAAAAGTACGTGTATCGGGCCAAGCGTTCAGCAGCAAGATTTGCTTCAGGGACTGCCGAGAGTTGGATCACTCGCTCGATGGCCTGTTTGGCATCTTCGAATTGCTCCATGCAATACAGCTCTTGTGCCAAGAGGTAGAACACCTCGGGGTTGTCCGGTTCAAACGAGAGTATTCTCCGCAGTGTTGCGACTGTGCGGACAGAGTCCATCGGCCCTTCAGAATACAGTTTCGCCATTCGCATCAGAACAGCTACCTTCTGCTCAACAGTCGGGCTGGTAGCGAAGACATTTTCTAGAGCCGAAACCGCCAGCGTCCAGTTGCGCATACTCCCGTGAAGCTCAACCAAAGCCCACACAATCGAAAGCTCATCGTTAGAAAGTTCGATAGCTTTCTGCAACATGGCATCTGCAGCCTGCAAATTGCCAAAGCGCGTGAGTATTTGCGCCTCACCTACCATCACTTGCGCGAGCAATTTATGTGATTCTCCGCGTTTCTTGTAGAGTTTGGACAGCTCCTTGTAGATCGCCCCATAATCGTAGGATCTTGGATAATCCGCAGCGAGCGCGGTTAACGACTGCACCGCTGCGAAGTTCTCTTGCTTGATGTCCAACGCGACAACGATACTCTCGGCCGCTCGTGTCGGATTGCCAGTATGCATCGATACGATGCCGCGTTTCCGGTAAAACTCTGAGCGAAGCATTGGATCGCCGTCCCGCATCGCCTTTGCCGAAAAGCCCTTGGCTATTTGCTCCGCCTTCTCCCAATTCTCAAGTTCAAAGTAATGCTCAAACAATGCCCGGTTTGCCGGTACACAGTCCTTGCTCACAGAGAGGGCGCGTTTGTAGAAGCTCAGCGCCTCGTCTGGTTGGTTTAACTCTGCCCCAAGAATCCGTCCGATTTGAGCCAACACGCCCGCACGCTCTTTGTCGTCCTGCCAGAGTTTCACCTCCAATTCGAGAGTTTGGATCACTCTCGACCAATCCTTCTGACGAAGATACAAATCTCTGAGTCCGTGCACAGCTGGCAGACACGAGGGAGAAGTCTTTATCGCAGCATCGTAGTAGCGGATCGCATCGTCGACATTGCCGAATTTCGCTTCGGTTACCGAGCCGCACTTGAAATACAAAAGCGCTTTGACATTTCTGTCCTTAGTAACTTTTACTAGGCGCCGAGTTACGTCCACAAACTCCATCCAGCGTTCTGTCGTTTCGTAGATACGAGCAAGAGCGTCAAGGGAGCGCCGACTGTTAGGAACATGCTCTACAATTTTCTTGTAGTACATGATTGCGCGCTCGCCATCGTGCAACCCCTCTTCTGATATCTTGGCGATCCGCTTCAACAATGCCACGTCCACAGCCCCCGACGCATCAACCCGAGCCAACTCAGATTCGAGAATGACTATCAACTCCGTCCAGTTCTCGGTCTCGGTGTAGTAGACTTCGCACTGCTTTCTAGCTTCTGCATCTGCCGGATCGAGCGCGAGAATCATCGTGTAGAACCGAGCCATCTCTGCCCGATCCTTAGTTTGAGTACCGGCAATTCCGGCAGCCTCCCGATAGGATTCGAGTTTGAGTTCTGTATC
>JAESTW010000353.1 GCA_016763395.1 Kofleriaceae bacterium | reverse complement strand
TGTATACTTCCGGGAGCTTGCGATCTCTTCTACAACCCATTGCGGATGATGCCATCGCCCGGCAGGTAACTCCCGGAATCGTTGTCTTGGTGAGCAAAGACAGCAAAACGATCGGGCTAGAAGCTTTCGGCATGACCGCGGGGCTGGAAGACTCAGGCCAGCCAGTTCAAACCGACACCATATACGATGCTGCGTCCATCACCAAATCGGCAGTGACCTCCACCTTGCTGATGCAGATGGTCGCTCAAGGTGCTTTGTCCCTAGACACAGCTGTTGCCCCTCTATTGCCCGAATTGACGGGAGCAGGGAGCGACGCAATTCACTTGCGCCACTTGCTCGGCCACTCCTCCGGACTGCCAGCTCACCGACATTTCTTTGAGGCAATTTGGGCCGGTGATTTAGCCGGAGCGTCAAATCGTAGAGATGCACTCGTGAATATGGCCGGCGCTGAATCACTGGAGTACGCACCCGGTACAAAGACGATTTACAGCGATCTCGGCTACATCCTATTGGGGCGATTGCTCGAGCGAGTTGCGGACACGCCCTTAGAAACGCTCTTCTCCGAGCGAATCGCGCAGCCGCTGGCAATGCGCGACAGTGGCTTTTCTTCCGACATTCGCAATCGCCTAGACCGGGTGGCACCCAGCCAACGCTACCCATCTAGAGGGCTTCTACATGGTGAGGTTCACGATGACAACGCCAATTCAGCAGGCGGTGTGTGTGGCCATGCAGGACTCTTCACCACCGCGCAAGACTTGGCAAAACTCGCCGGTGCCCTCTGCAGCTCGTACACCACCGGACAGTTTATCGATCGCGCAACCCTTCACTCTTTTTGGCGTGAACAAGCATCTCCCAATACCAGTTGGAGGATGGGTTGGGACACCCCTTCGCCTATTCCAGGCGTATCGCAATCCGGTGATTCCTGGCCTTCTACCGGTGTTGGCCACTTGGGTTTTACGGGTACCGCTTGGTGGCTGGCCCCAAGAGAAAACTACTTCGTCATCATCCTCACCAATCGCGTGTACTACTCGTGGGAGAAAGAAGGAATCAAACGGCTTCGTCGTACACTCATCGACGCGATTGTGTCTGAGCTATTGTAAGGTATATATCCGATACAGTAGCCGGAGAACACGATAGCACCCCAAACAACCAATTTGTTGGGGTCTGCATATGGCGGATGGCAAAGTTCTAAGCGACAATACTCCAGTATCGAGGAGTGAAGAAAACAGGGAGCAATCCCTGTTTTTTTGTGCGCGAAAAACCACTTTGAAGTTGGCTAAGGGTAAACTTCAGGCCACCGCTTGAGCACGTCACTCTCGGACTTATACTTCAAGCACTCACGAATGCAGACAGAAACACCACCAACCGCGCCCGCTTCACCTCACCAAGCTGAAAGCGAAACGGAGGTCCGCATCTCCTGGCTCATCTCCTTCCTGCTGCTTGCACCAGGACTGGGAATTATTCTTACGGGTCTGGTTGTCGGTCTCTCATCGATCTTCGGAATCATGATGGTCGTTAGCGGCGTGAGCTATTTGGTTATTGAAGCTCTCTACATTCAACCTCAGTTTGCCTTCAAAATGCCCGGCCTTGAGCTTGAGCACGTAGCCCTCGAGTTCTCGATTCAACGAGCGAAGTGCAAATCGGTCTCGGAGCTCGCAACCAACTTGCAAGGTACACTCAAAGAGGGCTTGGGTATCGATGACCTAATCTTGATTCTTCAAGGTGACGAAGGGCAAATGACTTTCGGAGGTTGCGTCGCTGACTTGACAGCCATCCGAGATGCGCCACGTGCGCTGGGCTACTTGGAGCAACACAAGAGGGTCGTAATCCGCGATGACCTAGCTGGTCTAACCGATACAGCCGCTCGTGCAGCCTTGGACTTGCTCGATGTTTTGGAAGCAGACCTCTTCCTGCCTTTCAGGCAAGACGACCATCTCCTGGGGTTCGCAATTCTAGATCGACCTAGGAAAAACTCTGACTACGCAAAAACATTCCTGGAGATCGTCAGTGAAAACATGAGCTCGGGGCTCATTATCCTGCACCTCAAAAGGCAAGCGGGTGGCCAGGAGGCAATGACGCAGACCTTCGCTCTGGCGCAGGCGATGCAGAACTCGTTATTGCCCAAAACCGAACTGGTTAAAATTGAGTCAGTGGAACTTCAGGGTTGGTGCGATCCAGCCGAACAGTGCGGCGGTGATGTCTGGGCATGGCATAATCTCGGTGATGGTAAGATTCTCCTCTTTGTCGGAGATGCAACCGGACACGGCGTCTCCCCCGCGACATTGGCTGCATCGGTTAGTGGAGCGCTCGCGGCATACGCCCGTGTTCAAGGTCAGGCGCTAGAACCTGCCGCTCTCCTGAGCGATCTAAACTCCATGGTTCGAAAAGTCGGCCGCAGTCACCACATGATGACCGCATTCGCGTGTGTTGTGGACAACCGCCGGGGAGAAATCGTATTTGCAAACGCAGGCCACAACCCGCCGCTTATCTGGCGACAAAAAGAGGAGGGTGGTGCCTTTGTCGTACTAAAAGTACCTGGCAGTATGCTCGGTTCCGCCGATGTTCTCAACGTCAAACAATCGACCGCAAAGCTCCATCACAACGATATGGTCTACCTCTTCAGTGATGGAATCATCGAAGCGGGCGAACCTTATTTGCCACAACTCGGAAACCGAGAATTCAGAAAAACACTTAGAGAGTGCGCGGACCTAAGCGTGAGCGATGCGTGCAACCATATGAAACAACGGGTACTCACCCACCTTGGCGATATGGACGCCGGCGATGATATGACATTCCTAGTGATGCGATACACCGGAGGTGCGCTATGAGTATAGAGTTCTTCATTTTGCCTGAAGTAGCCTTAGCAGGCTGGTTTCTCCTCAATCGCTGGTCCGCCAGTAACACTGCTAAACGCTACAGTGACGATGACGCAATGTTGCAGTCGGTGCGCGACTATTGGCGCGAAGGCGAAGGCTGTATCTCGCGAGCCGCTCTTTTGGAGTTAACTCAAAGTGCGAGCGCGAGAGCATTCAAATGTCCGAACCCGGTATTTCTCTTACCGCACCGAGATGGTACTTGGACCCTAGGCGAATCCTCCTTATCTCCAGAAGACTCTGAGCTTCTGGCTGCCTTCGCTGCCCACGGACAACCCATCGATGCTCGAGAGAGCAGTTTGGATGTTCCCGCACAACTTCAAGGTCCTCTAGCCTCCTTTATGACGCGAAACGGAATCAACGTGATGGTTCCGGTTAACGACTCCGTAGCACCGCAATGGATTTGGGTGAGTGCTCTCACAGACGGACATACCGACTGCGAGCTCGACTCGCTCAGGGCATGGCAGATGGCGATGCACAGCGTTGTCGAACGAGAAACCCTACTTCTCGCGTCCGCGCACCTCGAGGGACTTGAGAAAGATGCTGCATCGGCAACGGAAGTTTTGCGCGTACTTTTGCCTGGATCACCCCATGAACAACAGTCGGGCATGGAGTGGGCTGGCGCACTCCATCGGGAGAGTGGCGAGCCGCCACTGCTCTTCGCAACCTACCCGCAAGCCTCTGGTAAAATTCTTATCATCTTTGCCGAGGTAGTTGCGCCCGGACTTGCTGCTGTCATTTTGGGATCGGCTTTGCGAGGCTACTGCGACTCTCTTGTAACCGCCGCAAAAGGGGCAACTCTCAGCCCCGAAAACGTTCTCAAGAGCCTCAATCAGTATGTTTGGCGCCCTGAAAACCCGAGTAACTTGTCGTGCGTTGTCGCTCTCTTCGACGCCAAAGCCAAATGCGTAGAATACGCTGTCGCTGGCACTCCCTGTTGGCTTCACGTAGCCGAAGATGGTGGGATGAATGCAATCCAAGCCACCGGAGCAGGCCTTGGAGCCGGAGACAATCTCGACTACAAATGCGAGACGCTCGCCCTTAATCCGGGTGACACCCACCTGTTTGTCGGAAGCCATCTCGGCGTGGAAGCCTTCACTGATCCCGCGCTGGAGCAGCGAATCCGTACCAATAAATATGTGAGCTATGCCGACTTAGGACAACATGTTCTTGGTCTGACCGAGACAATGTCGGAGCTCGCTGGAGATTCCGGCCCGACTCCTGGGGTAGTGTCATTGAGGCCAATCGCATAGCTCGCCCTGGTGTTCCACACGCTGGACAGCCGTAGAACACCAGAAATGAGTGCCAATGAGCGCCCTTGCGCTTTGACAGACGGGATGCGCGCCGACTACGCTGCCAACCGTGTCTACTGACGTATCGACTGACGTATCTACCGAGAAAAGTGCCCCCGAGGATGCTTTTAGCCGACTTAAGCGCATGAAAGCGCAAGCCTTGGAAGGTGGTGGAAAAGCCCGCATTGAAAAGCAGCACAAAGCCGGCAAACTCACGGCCCGCGAACGGATCGATGCGCTTCTTGACGAAGATAGCTTCTCTGAGATGGATGCTTTTGTAACCCATCGCTGCGTCGACTTCGGCATGTCCGAGCAAAAGATTCTCGGCGACGGCGTGGTCACGGGCACAGGAACCATCAATGGCAGAATCGTGTGCGTCTTTGCCCAAGACTTCACCGTCTTTGGCGGCTCCCTCTCTGGCGCCTACGCAACAAAGATCTGCAAGGTAATGGACCTGGCCACCAAGATCGGCGCTCCGGTGATTGGACTCAATGACTCAGGTGGCGCTCGAATCCAAGAAGGCGTCGAGTCTTTGGCCGGATACGCCGAGATTTTTCAGCGCAACGTCTTGGCGTCCGGTGTCGTTCCTCAGTTGTCCGCAATTCTCGGCCCCTGTGCTGGCGGCGCGGTGTACTCACCGGCGATCACCGACTTTATTTTCATGGTCGATCAGAGCTCGTACATGTTCATCACGGGCCCCGATGTCATCAAAACGGTTACCCACGAAGAAGTCACCAAAGAAGAGCTTGGTGGCGCTACTACCCATGCAAGCCGCTCTGGAGTTTCTCACTTCACCAGTGATGATGAACTCAGCTGCATTGCTGGCGTCCGAAAACTCTTCTCCTACTTGCCTTCGAACAATACCGAAGACCCGCCCCGGACAGAATGTAGCGACCCAATTCATCGTGCCGACCCGGCCCTCGACACGCTGGTCCCGACAGATTCCAACAAGCCCTATGACATGCATCAAATCATCAACAAGATTATTGATGATGACTCCTTTTTTGAGGTTCACAAAGACTTCGCCAAGAACATCATTTGCGGCTTTGCCCGATTTGATGGCCGCTCGGTCGGAGTTGTAGCCAACCAGCCAACCCATCTCGCAGGTTGTTTGGACATTGACGCCTCCACCAAGGCCGCACGCTTTGTCCGCTTTTGCGACTGTTTCAATATCCCACTTGTAACCTTGGTCGACGTCCCTGGCTTCTTGCCCGGCATCTCACAAGAGTACGGCGGAATCATCAAACACGGCGCAAAACTGCTCTACGCGTACGCAGAAGCGACTGTACCCAAGATCACACTTATCACTCGCAAGGCCTACGGCGGCGCTTACGACGTGATGGCCTCCAAGCACATTCGCGCGGACATCAACCTCGCCTACCCAGGTGCAGAGATCGCTGTCATGGGCTCCGAAGGCGCGGTCAATATCATTTTCCGCAATCAGCTAGCAAAGATTGACGACGAGGCAGAGCGTGAAGCCAAACGAGCGGCCTTCGTTGCAGAGTACAAAGCGAACTTCGCAACTCCGTACAAAGCGGCATCACTGGGCTACATCGATGAAATTATCGAGCCAAGCCACACTCGGCAGACCATTGTCCGAAGCCTGCGTTTGTTGGCCAACAAGCGCCAAACAAACCTGCCCCGCAAACACGGCAACATTCCGCTGTAGAGTTTAGTAGTAAATTAATCGGCTCGTCAGAGAAATCGGTGGGTCTCCGGTCGC
>JAESTW010000352.1 GCA_016763395.1 Kofleriaceae bacterium | reverse complement strand
CCCGCCCGCCTCTCGCCACGGCGAATGTCGCTTCTGCCAATGTTTCCAACGTCTCTGCCTTCGAAACAAAACCCATGGCGCCGGCTTCAATGAAGCTTGCCACCACGCAGCTCTCCTCCATAAGACTGAACAGAATTATTCTGATCCCTCGGTCCACGAAGGACGCAATAGTGCTTTCATCAACGCCTTCCGGCATTCGGATATCGAGAATGATGATATCCACCTCTCGGCTTTCCAGAATCGCCAGGGCTTCTTTTGGGGAGGTGACTGCGGCCACTACATCGTGTTTGGTGGAATCATCAAAGTAGTGAAGAATCCCCTCTCGTACTACGGGATGATCATCAACGATGAGAATCCGTATGGGTTGGGACATGTGCCAACTATGTCAACATACGTCGCGTTTGGGCAAAGGGAGTCGCGCTGAAATTCGCGTTCCTTTGGAATCGGAGGTTATTGAGAGCGTACCACTCGCCTCTTCTACCCTCTCTCGCATGCCTAGGAGCCCCAGTGATGCCTCATCAGGTACTATGGCGGTCTGGAAACCAGTACCCGTGTCCCGCACGGTAACGACAATTTCGGAAGGGTCTTCGCCATCATGTGCACCAATCGTCACAACGACATCGCAAACGCCGGCATGTTTCACCACATTCGTGAGAGCTTCTTGGACGGTTCGATACACCGTCTCCTCAAGCGCGGACGGCAGTGGTTGCTTTGGTAGTTGCAGGTCAAGACTCACCGAAAGGCCTTCGTGCCCTGCAAGAGATTGGATGAGCGTGCCAATACGTTGCTCCAAGTCGCCATCGGTTTTGTTTCGCAGTTCCAAGAGAAGGTATCGAGAGGAGTGATTGAGTTCTTCCATGAGTTCGGCAAGAGATTCGAGGTCGCTTGAAAACTTCGATGAAGATTGCTCTGATTCGTATTTGTGAAATTTCCGCTCGAGATTTGAAATCTTCATGCGAGCGCCTACAATTAACTGCCCCAGTTCATCGTGTAGCACTCTGGCGATTTGCGTTCTCTCGGCTTTGCGCGTCGTGTCCAGTCGTTCAATGAGCGTACCGACGACCGCTGAGGTTTGCTCAACGCGCTCTACCAAGGTTTCGTTCTTGCGTAAGAGAAGTTCCCCCATTGTGTAGTGCTCGTGGATGAGCTTGTATCCAAGATGACCCAGGGCGATGGAGCCTGCACTTCCCAGTACGATGTAGGTCGCTGGGATGTGAATGAGTGAGTAGCGCAGATACTCTGGGTGTGGCGCCAAGAACGCGACAGAGAAGCACGTCACCATGCCAACGGTGAGAAAAACACGCTGTGGCAACGCGCAGGGGAGGTAGACCACCAGTGGTGCGATCGCATAGATCGCATAGAAGAAAGGCCCGTCGAATCCTCCCATGGAGGAGAGGTAAAAACCTCCCACAGTGGTTGTCAGGAAATACTGCGGGCCCGCAACGAAGACTGGGTATTGCCGCGCTAGAGGGAGCTTGTGCATCGTCATCCAGCACACACTGCAAATCACGATGATGACGAAGTGCCAACGTGCTCCATTCGCCGCTCGCACTTGTTCATTGGCGAGAGCAAGCTCTAGAAACAGGGCTAGCGTAAAAATGCCAACCATCAAGAGCGCCATTGCCTGGATTCGTCCTCGTACCGTTTCGCGCACCCAAAGTTTGAATGACTCAGAGATGGCTGCATCGGCGAGGTCAGAGGTTTGCAGGCGACGTATCAACACAGAGAGCGGAACTCGATTCGCCTCTTTTTGTCAAGGGCAGAGAGCCTGTTTCCGTTGGCACTCTTTGCTCACGACGGATTCGTACCAGCGCTGTAGATTGGAACTCACGCCCTATCTCTGCCTTGTGACTCAAGAATTCGAAAAGAAACAAACCATGGAAAATATCACCACAACAATCAGTCTACGAAAACTACGCAGCCTCAAATCGAGTGCCCTGTTCGGGCTATCGACGCTGCTACTCCTAGGCGCGAATTCCCTTGCTGCTGGATGTGGCAGCTCTTCATCGGACGATGAAAACAGTAGCGGGCGCCTAGATGTCCGCGTTACCAACCCAGTACAAAACCTCGGCGGCCCATTTGAGTACTATGCCTATTTCGACCTCATCAGTGATGATCTAGAGGACCAGGTGAACTACGATGCTAACTTTTTGCAAATGGTTGACAGTCAGCCAGCATCAGTGTTCGCACTCAGCGTCCCGCCCGCCATCGACAAATGCAATCTACGCATCACGGAGACGATTCCAACCGATGCCTCTGTGATTGGATTTCCCAAAGCCCAGTTCAACCTTGTTAGTGCGGGCGATACGTTTACGCTAAATGGTGAAAGCGGTGTGTACACATCGATTGTTCGCTCGGAGAGCCGCTTTGAGATCGGGCCGTACCCTATTCCCGAGCCCTTAACGCTAGACATCCCAGGGGATGAGTTTCCGATGATCAAGGGAATACCTGTACCCAACGTTCCGCAAATTACTAACTTCATGCCGATAGCACGTGCCGACGTGGGTGCCAACACGCCCATCACATGGACTCCATCGGGAGTCGCGGGCAACTCGGTGTACGTCCACATCTTTGACTTTCCTCGGTCCGACCGAGTCGTCGACCTGCGATGTCGTATGGCAGACGATGGCAGTTTTGCACTCAGCGACAATCCAGACATTGTTGACGCCTTGAACGCGGCCCTCGGAGACGGCTTCACACTAACGGGGCTCACCCTAAAACGCCGAGCCTTTACCGTTAGGGCGGAGGGAAGCACCCTTATTGTGGTTGGAAAAGAGCGCAGACGCCAATGATGGGTTTCTCATTTGAATTCGTAGTAGGCCTTCTCTGCGTAGCCTTTCTTCTTCTTACTGGCAATGAGTTTGTCCGCGTCTTTCTGAGCAGCCTCAGTAGAAGCAAATTCTTTTGTTTTCGAGCTCCCATTTTTTCCGATTTTCCCGTAGGTGACTTCATACTGGGAGCCGGTAACAACGATCTGCCAGAACTTCTCTGATTTCCCATCGATGAACTCTAGATACGTGCGGGTAGCATTGACCACTTCGTCGTTCGCCTCATCAATGGAGAAATCTTGTAAGCTGGCCAAGAACACATCAAAAGTATCGTGAATTTTTTCCGGAGAGCCATCGTGCCCCCAGAGAAAGACTGCGTTTTTCGCACTTGCCGTATCAACTAAGAATATTTCTTCACAATAGGCATCGATATTGTTGGTATCACATCCTTCCCACCCAAAGTCGAGAACTGCAAGCGGCTTGAGCTCACTTGCTGAATCGGTCAGAATTCCGTTGGATGCATGATCTTCGTCATCGCGTACATCATCGGTCCAACTAAAGTCCTCGATCATGCTCAGAAGATCTCCAACCGTGCCAAAGCACAGCGGGAAAGGATAGCTATTTTGAGCATCCTCTTTACCTTCTAACGCCTTGTAGGCGCCGCCTTCCATAAACTGCAGGTAACTCATGGAGAGTTCGGTGTGTGTATTTTGGCGAGCTTCAATCGCCTTCTCTACAGCGCCAAGACTCTTGCGCTTAAGCCCTTTGCAGTACTCCGCTGTGAACGTATCGAGATTCGGCACCTTCTCTAGAACCGAGATGTCAGTGAGTTTCTTAGAGCTTCGAAGCTCCACGCTTTTTAGCTTCGTAAGCTTGGCAAGCGACTGAGGTAGAACGGTAAGCTCATCAAGAGAATCGATATGGAGAGACCTCAGTTCGGAAAGCTCTCCTACCACTCCAATGTCTGTGATCACATCGAGACTATCGAGAGTAAGCGTGCGCAACGCCCCAAGTTCACCAAGCTCTTTGGGGAGAGATTCAAGCTTGCGTGCATAGCTGAGCTTGAATTCCTCGAGCGCAGTAAGCCCACCTACCGCACTCACATCCGTCAGCATTTTGAGAAACGAAAGATCGAGCTTCGTCACGCTCTTGGCTGCGCCGAATTCAGAGGGGATCTTAGTAACTCCATCCGAGCGATGAAGCGACAATGATGTAAGATGTGTGCAGGTGCCAATCGTCGAGACATCGAGCTTCGTCTTGATTCTTCCGATGCTCAGACTCTCAAGTTGAGGAAGATTGGGCAGGGTAAATGAAGGTTGATTTACACGGAGTTCAACAAGTTTTGGATACGCCTCAAGATAGGTATCGCTACTCTCCTCTTCCCGGTAGACCGTTAAGGTCTTGAGCTTCGTTAACGTCGCGGGAAGTCCAGCAAAGGCACAATCAGCGATGTACAGCTCTTCGAGTTCAGTAAGCGATGCAATGAAGTCCACACCGTCGGCCTTCGCGCTGAGTCGGAGGCTCTTGAGTCCTGTTAGAGTTCCTAGAGAAGCAGGAAGCGCTTTGAGTTTGCTATAGAGCTGTAGCGACTCCAGCGCCGGTAAATCGCGGAGTCCATCAATGTTCTCAAGCGTCTTGTTGCGAGAAAGATCCAATTTTTTGAGCGACTTAAGAGTTGAAAATGCTTCGCCAATCTCACGAAGATCGCAACTCGAAAGGTCGAGTTCTTCAAGAAGCGGAAGATCATGTAGATTTTCAATCGAAGTTAGGGATTTGTTATCTTTGAGATTGAGGATGCGAAGACGTTGCAGTTTGCAAATACCAGCGGGCACCTCCCTTATTGGAGAGCCAACAATTACCAGTTCCTCGAGGTCCTCCAGTTCGCCGATGTTTTCGAGACCATCAATGCCAGCAGAACCCGCGTTATACATGGGCAGTATGGTGAGTGCTTTTAGCTTCTTTAGTGTGAAGACACTCGCAGGGGTGCTGTGAACATCCGTTGAATTGCTAATTGAGAGGGACTCAAGCTCTGTGAGTTCCCCAAGGACTTCGTAATCTTCCAAGGCAAAATTGCGAACAATATGCAATTCGCGTAGAGGAAGCTTGGCAAACTCCTTAGGAAGTTTTTTGAAGCGATTGCTAGCTACGAAAAGTCGCTCCAGCTTCTTTAGTTTCTTTAGCGAGCTAAGGCTCGTGATGTCGTTGTCGTAGAGACCGAGAGACTTGAGTCCTGAAATCTTTGTAACGACATCAGGCACCTTCTTGAGATTCATTTTCTCGAGGTTCAGATCCACAATTTTAGGCATTTCACCTAGGACAGAAAAATCCCTAATTTCATTCTGCCCGACAAAAAGAGTGTTCAATGCAGGGAGCTGAGCTATTTCACCCGGAATTTCTTTGAGCCCCATATTGGTTAAGTAGAGCTTCTCTAGCTTCGGTACTTCTCTCAGGAAGGTGAACTGGCAAACGAAAAAGTTCCCAGAGAGCGATAGAGAGGTCAGATTGGGAAACTCGCCGATCCGGCGAAGATCTCCACTCGGCGCCTCGATGGCCGAAACTGAGTTCTTGTCATCACTTTTGAGAGCGTCTTGGTACGATATCGTTGGCATTGCGCCGCATTTTACCCTGAGCTGAAGCGTTGCCCATGCTGCCAGTGTGACAATTGGGTAAAGCACATATCATTTATGCAAGGCAGCGAATGCTGGAGTCCGCAAAACATGCGTTAATTTAGGAGTCGCTGGCGCTTCACTCAAAGTATTGACGCCAACTCTGCGTAAAGTGAGTTGGCTATCTCGCCTGACGGCTACGCTTGGAAAACCAAGGTCGACACTCTTTCATCTTGACCCGCTGGGCTTTGGGAGCGTGGCGCTTGCAGGTGATTCGTTTCGGAATCCTCCAACGAGTAAAACGGGCGGCGAAAAAGACGGGCTATTTCTGCGGTTGAGTGTGGAACTGACGTCGTAAGCGTTGAGTACATGTCGGTGGTCTCGGTGGTTCGAACATGTATAAGAAGTGTTCGTAATCAATCCATTTTTTAGACGACGTGTAGGCTATCCTTGTTTACCGCTTGTTGTTGAGCTGAGAGTAACTCCCAGGAAATGCTACCTAGGGCCCAAACACGCCGAGGTAGAGTTCGGCGCTCTGGTTGGGCTTGTCGCCGGTGACGATGGGCTTTAGCTCGCCGCTGCCCAGGTCGACGCTCAGGTGATACACGCCGATTGCGACTACTCCGTTGTCCGGGGTTGTGGCGACGGCTTTGCCCATGTCTAGACTCTTGTTGCCAAATGACTTGGCCCAGAGGACTTCGCCTTTAGGATCGAGTTTGATCAGCATGGCGTCTTGGTCGCCTTTGGCTTTGAGCTTTGTCTCGCCAAATGCAACCTCGTAGCGGAACCATCCGGTTACATAGGTATTGCCGAGGGAGTCGGAACTGATGCCATTGCCCCAGTCTTCGTCTTTGGCACCAAAGCTCTTGGACCAGATGGCATCACCGTTGGCGTTAAATTTGGCAACGAGGATGTCCGAGCGTCCGGCACTCACTAGTTCTTTGCCGGCGAATTCGGCTGTGCCCTCATAGGAGCCTG
>JAESTW010000351.1 GCA_016763395.1 Kofleriaceae bacterium | reverse complement strand
GGCTCGTTGACACCGATATTGATCTGCCAAACTGATTTCGCCGTATCGTTTCTAGTAGCATTCAAGAAATGTAGGCCATCCCCGTTTCCGCATGCCCAATAGAGATTGGGATATCCAAGATCAGCTACGTTGTTAACACAAGAGGACTCCAGGCCAGACTGAGTAGCAAAGGGCCCATCCCAGTAGTTAAGGGGCACAAGACCTGCGTCTAGGTTCAGGAGATTTCCAGCGCGAAAATTAACCATTGGGTGGTTTGCTGGCAGATTGTCCGAGTCCAAAATTGGCTTGCTAACAATCCATTTTCCCTCATTGAGATCTGCCGAACGAATGTGCATTTGGGTCGATTCCTCGGCAAGCGTTTGTGCTTGCGCAACTGGCATATAAGCCTGGACATCTGGCGTCACCGTAGCCGCGATTTGGGGATTTTCTGCGTTGGCAAAGAGGGAGGAAATCAGCGTCCAACCACCACCATCAAAATCCATGTCACAGTACGCTAGGCTGGGAGAAGTACCGTCCGAACCAATCCAGTAGGTCCCACTCCGAGCGAGGGGCTTTTCCTTCAAATGAGCCTTGCAAGAGGAGAGCGCACATTGATAGGAATCTCGTAGCCCAGTGATCTCGGCGGCAGAAAGTGCACGGTCAAACACAGCTACTTCGTCGATGTCGCCCTCGGTAACCTGCGAGCTGTCAAACCCACCGCCGAGCTCATCTTGCTCTTGGCCCAGCGTGATCGTGCCACCAGCATCCAAGCCTCGGCTAACTGGTAGCGAGATGACCACAGTGCCGTCCAGATAGAGAAGAAGTTGCTGCGCTCTATAGTGGAGAACGAGGTGGTGATAGTTGCCATCTCGCAGGTCATACTCGGTGTCCGAGAGGGCCTCACCGTCTGACCAATCGACATAGAGGCGGTTGTTAATAAAGCCTATATTGATTTGATCGCCATCGGTGCTTTCCTCCCCTGCGGTAAAATAGGATAAAAAGTACTGTTCGTCCGAGGACCCAGGTCGCAAACGCACCCACATGGAAATCGTCAGTCGATCGGTGGGCATGGGGAAGTTTGCGATCGAAGCAACATCGTCTTCTTGGATAAAGCGACTTGCGACGTTTTGATCCTCTGCGATTCCGAAGCTAGTTGACAGCCCAGCCACTAGAGAATTCCCATTGCCAGAGCGGTCGATATCGTTGTCCATCCGCCAAAACGCGATGGGCTCAAGAGAAAGAGTTAAACCGATACCGCAGTCACAGGCATCTGGAACCCCGTTCGCGTCCGTGTCTACCCTGTCGTCGCTTCCTGGACAAAGATCGCAGCCGTCGGGAGTCCCATCGTCATCTACATCTAATTCGTCATCAAACCCAGGGCAAATGTCGCAAAGGTCTAGTGAGCCATCACTGTCAGAATCCGTGAATCCTGCGCACAGAGCACAGTCTTCCGGTACTTCATCTTGTACATCTGGACAAACTTGGCAGACCTCAGTTTCGCAAAGATTGGGAACGCCGCCGTCCTGATCCCCCTCCTGATCCCCGGAATTCACGCGAGTCGAAGTGTCAAACTGACATCCTAGAAAAAAAACTGCGAATAGCGCCAAACCACTAAGAACTATACCCAATTTCTTACTGCGCTCCATTGCCATAGCATACACGAATTCGCTTGTATCCAAACACGAAATTAAGCCCAAGAGTGTAGACTCAAGTCCCCACCACTGTCTCTGAAAACACAGCAATATAGTTTTATAGTTTGATCAGATCCGTACGATTTGTTGTGAAACATGGGCCCTCTTTGCCGTCCTTGTAAAGTATACACCCTAGGACGATCTATAGTTCTTTACTTCAAAGGTAATCCCCATGCAACAACGTCGAATTCCGGCTCTTCTATCCTTTCTTCTCATGGCTGTATTGGCCCTCCCGGCGGCCCATGCTGACGAGCAACCGGAGTCCATGCGCGACTTGAAGAAGTACAAGTTTGTCGTCGAGGGTGACGACTACGAATACACCATGCAAATTGTCGACAAAAAGTATGGCCTGATAGGCAACGGCAAGGATGGCTTCATCAAGTATCGACTCGCGACCTGGAAGGGCAAGGAGATTGTCCAGATCAACATGATCGAAGGTGTCCGAAAAGTCAAAGGCGTCGGAGAGGCACTCAAAAAGGAAGTCATGCGCCGCCACTCCGGTCGCACACTGCTCTCTGACTTGGTTTCAGTAAATCGTTCCAGGCTCCTTAGGGAATGGGCCAAGGGCTATCCGCACTCTGCAAGTGATAAGGACGGTTCGGGTCTTAGCAAGGTGGTCCCAGCAATGAAGTTCGAGGGGTTCAACTACACCATTACACCGAAGGTAGCGAGTTCTGGAATCGGTGGGCGCATTTCGATGGAGATGGAAGCCGCCCGCAAGGGAAGAGATGGCTCGATTCGAATCACCGATCCTATTGCCTTAGATAAGATTTTGGCCACGACCGAGCCCGAGCTGATCCGCGCCAAGGACCGTCCGAAGACGGCAAAGGACGTTAAAGAGGACGAGCGCGAGAACAAGGATGGTGCCAAAAAAGCCGCTCGCTACCTCAAGGAGCTTGCCGATGATGTCGCGGACGACGAGGGCGTCAAGGAGCGCGATCTCCTCAAGTACCTTTGGAAAGCCATGGACGACGAGTGCGGACGAGGCGGAAGTGACGGCAGTGGTTGGGTTGCAAAGTGCCTCTTCACCAAAAAAGGCAGGAGCTATGTCGTCAAATCTCGAAACAGCCGGTCTTCCTTCTACCTAAACAAAAAGATGGAAGATGAAGCCGAAGACTTCGTCGACGACAACAAGTAGCTCGGGCACTACAGCTGCCCGGGTCTCCTAACGAGCAGCGCAGTGCAGCTGCTTCAGTTGCTCGACTGAAATCATGGCGATGATCTGACCGGCTTTGCCCTCACTAGAAACGCTAAGAAAAAGACCAGGCCTGACTTCGGTGCTGCCTGGTGACATGTTCCCAATTCCGAAGGCTTTGGCTGCAAAGCTGGCGTCTAGGTCTGGGCCCCAGTATTTGTCTTTGACGGCTTGCACCGGATTGTCACTGTAGAGCTTCAGCGCTACCACATGCTTGTTGTGAAGGAAGACATGCGCGATAACGTCTCCTTTGATCATTTTGTACTGGCTCCCAATTTTGTCGAGTTCTTGAAACTCTGCCCGGACGCTACTCTCGTCGTCGCCGATTCCAATGCCTACCCACTCTTTCATTAGAGAATGTCCGGCAAGCTCCTCTTTGGTGTCCGGTAGGGTTTCACAGTCAAAATCGGCGCGTTCAGCTTTGCCCCTTATTGAGGATACCTTGCCCTCGTCAAAGCCGATAAACCACGTATGTGGCTCTGATACCGAACGCAGGCTTCCGTACTTAAATTGGACATCAGCACCATTTTCGATGGCTTGCATTCCTGGCGAGTTTCGCGGTGTGCCAATGCCAATCCCGTCTTTCGTCAATCCCGGGTAGTTTTTTTGCGCCTGGTAGTCGCTCAACACACCGTTAGAGAACGTGAAATTCATTGTGTCGTCCGAGTACACATATGCACTCTCGACCAAGGGGCCATACCCTTCAAATTTGGGCAACGTTATACGCTCCGGCTCGCCAAGCACGGCAACCAGCTCTGCTTCGCTGATTCCCAGTTTGACGCCTTCAAGTGATTGCCCAAAGACAATCTTGCCCAGCTCTGCTT
>JAESTW010000350.1 GCA_016763395.1 Kofleriaceae bacterium | reverse complement strand
TTTTCTTTGTTACTTTATTCATCAGCAGTTCCCTTTGTTTTGCAACCCCGATCCTCAATGGGCTGGGGTGGAACCGCTACCCAAAGTTTAACAATGGGTGGGACATCCCCTGATCATCGCTGCTAGAAACATTTGGCCGCAACGTGAGCAAGAAGCGTCAGCAATTTATAGTTTCCCCAAAATGTTTTTTGCTAGGTTTCTTTCTTCTTTGGAAAATTTCCGTAAACGAATCGTAGTAAATGGGAATGGAACTTTTAGAAGGACAGCCGTCCAGATCGCATAATCTGGCATTTGGGCGTAGTACCCGTGATGGTGCCGAACGGAACCCAATTGAATGACATTTCCGTTCTTTTCGAACCAGGGAAGAAGCCCTTTCAGGAGCCTAGCCTTGGCGACATATACGAGTAACTCTTGCATTTCTTCTGCATCCTCCGGGTTGGCTTTTCGTAGTAGTGTAAGAATTTCTTCTTGTTCTTTCTCACCTCCCAATTTTGCACAAGCAGCGAGTATTGCTAATCGGCTTTTACTCTCTGTTTCCAATAGCAACCTTGCTTGTTTGAGAAGAGTAGGACCTTGTCGGTTTCCGAACGCTCGATAAAGCAGGGCGCGATTATAAGGATCGTCCACCGCTTGTGTCCTTCGCAGAAAGATGTCGGCAGGCGGTAGTACGCTGAGATGCATGAGCCCCTCAGCGGCGGCCTGGGAGAGCTCAGCGCTTGTGTCTGTGACTATCTTCAATAAGAATTCTCCGGACTCTTTGCTGTCATTTTCTACTATAAAGTTCACAGCCAAAACTTTGGACTCTTGACTATAGGCTGAGAACGCCTCGTCGATCTCTGCAACGATGCTGGAGGACGCTTGCCCTGCCTCATTCAGAATTCTTGTGTCACCACTTTTGATTGCCTCCAAAAAACGTTTGTTGTCAGTTTTCTTTTGCGTAGTGTCACTGTTCATTGGAGTTTGATTTTTCTCCTGAACGACTTGTTTTTGCGGAGTTGTCTTTCCTTTTATTGGAGTGGGGGCAGAGCGACAGGCGGTTGCAGCCATGATAGGAAAAGACAACGATAGAAAAATCAGCAAATTTTTACGGGTTCTCAGCAATTTTCTAGTACCAACAATCGAACGCATTTACATGCTCTTACCACGAATGGCAGCTAAAGGTATCACTTCCGTTCAGGCCAGCTCCCAACGACCCGCTACCCATGATGTACGGGTGCGTGAACGTGTCTGCTACAGGCTCTCGGTCGACTGCGCGATTTTCTCTTCGTTTAGCCAACCTTGCCTCGTCCGCGTCGAGAACGAGCGATCGCGTAGCGGGGTTCACTGCTAGGGCTTGAGTTTAAAAAGAGGATCCGGGTTGCTCCAAAAACTCTTTCTCCTCGGCGCTTGATTCCCGGCTTAGGATATCGTTTCGATGTGGATAGCGTCCGAAGCGATCAACAATATCTTTGTGCCGGACAGCAAAACTCACGGTATCGTAGCCTTCTTCTTTTAGCGCGGTGAACCGCTCCACAGATATCTTCTGAATTTCCCTATCTTCAGAATGCATCAGAGGCATGTACACAAATGCTTTCTCAGTAGGATGTAAGTCGTCGATCGTTCCGCTTTCGATAATCTTCATGGTTGCGGCCAGGGCTATTTCGTCGGTGGCAAAGGCACCCGCCGTGTCGCGGTAAATGTTTCGAGAAATTTGGTCACAGAGCAGAATGAAAGCCAGTCCCCCCCGGGCGGATTCTCCCGGCTCAATCTCTCCAAGTACTGCGGCTTTGATGTCCGCTTCAAATTTGTCGCGGCACAAGGTGTCGAAATCCGCTGATTTGGTCCACCAACGCTTCACGAGCTCCGGAGCAATCTCGCCAGCATCAGATATCTTGCCAAACCAAAACTCAAGAATCGGGTGATTTTCCATGACCGGATTGTAGGCCCAATCCCCATATTTCCCAACGAGATCACGGTTTTATCGCAAATCATCAAAAACCCCTCGCTTTGGCGCCAGCGTGGGTATAGGTAGTGCTCAAACCCACCCATTAGGAATAATTGCAACATGCTGCGCTCATCCCCTCTAGTTCGTTCCTCCCTGATTCCCGTCCTACTTTCCTCCTTAACACTCGCTGCTTGCCTGAGTGAAAAAGTTGAAGAAAAGGGACTTGTCGATACTTCTTCTCCACCGGAATCTCCCCTTGGAATTGGCAAGGCTGATGGCCTGACAAATCTCTTGGATCTCTCGGTTGAATCCACGCATCCCTACGTAAACGATCTCAACGAAGAATTCGTGATCGACTTGTCCGAAATCGTTCCCAGCTGTACCGGGGAGATTCGTTTGCACTTCGCCGCCTTGCAACTGGAAGACGGCTACGATTACCTTCAGGTGGTGAATTCAGACGGCCAGATAGTCGAGAGCTACACCGGAAATCACAATGACCAGTTCTCTCCTTGGATACAACTGGGTGGAAACAAGATTGTCTCCCTTGTTCTAGAGACAGATTACAGTGTTGTCCGACACGGATTCCGTGTTGATGGTGTTGAGTGGGCTAGTAACCTTCTTTGTCCAGCCTTTGTTCCCAACCTTTGTGGAGCCGATGAAATCAACATCGCTCGGCCACGTGTGGAATGTGGTTGCCAACAGCAATCACTGTGCATCCCCAAGAGCGAGTTTCATGCCCGCCGATCATTGGCCGGCGGGTTTACTGGCGGATTTAGCGGCAAACGCCTCGAAGGCGCCCAGGCCTGGACATTTAGCAATCTATCCCGGACAGACTTCCGCCTCGGTACAATCGAAGACGAAGCACTAACAGAATTCATGCGCGCTACCGTACAGAGCGGTATGCTCTATGGCGAAGACTTCTCTCTGCCCGGAAACATTAGCGACGAATTCTCCCTGAGCGCTGGCGGATTCTCGGTTGGCTATGCTCGAGTGCCAGGTACCTACCCAGAAGACCAAGCGACAATCCTCGCCCACTTCGAGTCTCTATTTGTCTGTGGCGAAGGCCAACCGATGACTTGCGACCCGTCCAAAGAATGCCTCAATGGTAGCTGTATCGACCGTCAAAGCTGCGTCTGTGCAGAAATCTACTCTCCGGTTTGTGGCACGAATGGACAAACCTACGGCAACGCCTGCGAGGCAAACTGCGTGGATGCTGAATTGAGCCATGATGGCGCTTGCGGCACTGCTGGAGACATCTGTGGTGGCAAACAAGGGTTGCAATGCCAAGATGGCTTTCGCTGCCGATTTGGTTCAAGCCTCTATGACTTCCCATTCCCCGACGCGAGCGGAAGCTGCGTAGCGGACAACTACTGTGATGCGCCCCAAGATTGCGGACTACTGCTTCACATCGCTATTCCCGGAGCTTGGGCTTGCGAGCAAAACCAGTGTAGTTGGGAAGCCGGAAGTCCTTGGACTGCAGTTCCTGATTGGTCCATGGAGACTACTCATCCGTACTCAAACAACGCATCGGAGTGGAAGCAACTCTACGCTCCTGACGGTGCCACCGATGTCCGAGTCGAAATCTCCGAAGAGTTCTACTTGGAAAATGACTACGACTTCCTAGAAGTTTGGACGTGGAACGGCGCGGCTTGGGCTCAGGTCGCACGCTTTACCGGCACAGAAGAAATTGGCGCAAGCTACGAATTCTCTGGACGCTTCCACTACCTGCACTTCGTCAGCGATAACTCAGTGACAGTGCACGGCTTCTCGATTCAAGCAAGCTACTTGCGCTAATTCCGTAGCCCTTAAGGGTAAGATAAGGCACGGAATAACACTCAACCGAGCAATGCGGCATTCCCAGTGCCGCTGTCCGGCTTTGGCTACATGATGGGGCGACGACAGTGGGGTTCGGCTTCGTCGATTCGCGAAATCAATGCGCGATACAGCCATAGGTTTCTATGCAAGCATGCTGGTCATGCCAAGCACAATTATTGAACCTTTTCGCATCAAGACTGTTGAACCAATTCGGCAAACTACTGCTGCCGAACGACAATCCTTGCTTGCTAGCGCAGGCTACAATCTGTTTTCCCTGCCGGCTGATGCGGTCCTCATAGATCTTCTCACCGATTCGGGAACAGGCGCGATGAGCGCTGCGCAGTGGTCGGCGATCATGAGCGGCGATGAGAGTTATGCTGGCGCCAAAAGCTTTCAGCGCTTTGAGGCTGTCGTACAAGAACTGACTGGCTTCCATGAAGTAATTCCTACGCATCAGGGAAGAGCAGCGGAGCATTTGTTATTCAAGATGACTGTCTCCCCCGGACACGCAGTTGTTTCCAATACACTTTTCGACACAACTCGGGCCAATACCGAGATGATGGGTGGAATTGGGATCGACTTGCCAACCGAGAGTGCCGCGGATTTACAAAGTGAAGAGGGGTTCAAGGGCAACATGAACCTAGATGCCTTGGAAGAGCGCCTCTCCTCGGACGAAGTGACGACTCTAGTCATGATGACCATTACGAATAACTCTGTTGCCGGTCAACCCGTGTCACTCGACAACATGCACGCCGTGTCGAAAATCTGTCGCCAGCACAAGGTGCCACTCTACATTGACGCAGCTCGCTTTGCCGAAAATGCCTATTTGTCGAGAAGCCGTGACCCCGCGCTCGAGGGTATGTCACTACCTGATATTGCTCGGGCCTACTTCGACTTGGCCGACGGCTGTACCATGAGCGCGAAAAAGGGTGGCATGGCCAACATTGGCGGCTTTCTAGCATTGCGAGATCCGGAGCTGGCAGCTCGCGCTAGGCAAGCGCTGGTGGTCACGGAAGGCTTTCCAACCTATGGAGGTTTAGCCGGACGCGATCTGGATGCAATCGCCGTGGGACTGCGAGAAGCGTTGGACGAGAGCTACCAGCACTATCGCCACGCGTCGATTAAGTACTTGACCGATAGACTACTTGCAAAGGGAATCCCACACGTCCGCCCAGCTGGCGGGCATGCGGTGTACCTGGATTCCAACCGCTTTCTCGACCATCTCAGCCCTGAAGATCTCCCCGGACAGGCGCTGGCTGTGGCTCTCTACCTGCACGGCGGAATTCGCAGTTGCGAGATTGGCAGTGTGATGTTTGGCCAGTTTGCGGGAACTCAACTCATCCAGGCCGCAGAGCACGGTTTGGTCCGCCTGGCATTTCCCCGCAGAGTTTATACCCAGAGCCACGTAGACTACCTTGCCGAAGTTATCGAAGAAGTCTATGCCGACCGAAAATCGATTCCAGGTATCGAAATCGAATCTTGTCCGGAGCACCTCCGGCACTTCTCCGCGACCTTTAGTCCGAAGAAGTAGGCCAGTCAGAAGAAGTAGGCCAGTTCGAATAACTAGGACCGGGTTCTAAAGCGATCGCCGTGGCAAGATCACGGCGTTTGCCACCAAGATACCGACAACCAAGGATATCGCGACAAGAATCATCTTGAACGCTGTGTCGATTCCGCCAACCACGTCTTGTTCCCACAGAGAAGTAAGACTGCGAAAGCCCAAGCTACCTGGCAAGAGCATGAGCAGACTGGGAATGAGATTGACCATTGCACTGCGATTGAAAAGTCGTGCGTAGGCATTGGATATAGCAGCTGCTACAAAACCACCGAGGCAGGCACCAATCTCTCCACTTAGGTGATGGGCACCCAGGCGCGCGCTATAGAATGCGGCAATCGAGGTAAACACGATCAGTGGAAAGGAGCGCGGATGGGCCCTGAACAGGGCTCCTGCCCCCAAACAAGAGACAAGGAGCGCAAGGCTAACTGACCACTGCGGGACGCTCCCCAGCACGACGAGGGGCGGCATACCTATCCAGTGTGTCAAGAGTTGTTCTGAGACCGCGACTCCGAAGAGTATCTCCAAAAAAACCACTGCTGCAGAGGTCAAACGCGCAGTGCCGGACACCAAATTGCGCGTGGCAATCTCCGTCATGGCAATGGTCAAGGTCATTCCCGGAACTAGCGTTATCAGCCCCGCCAGCATCGCAGCGTTGTACGAAACACCGGGAAACCACACAGCGCCTGCATGAGCAATGCCGCCGACCACGAAAGCCGCGCTCATTTCAAAGAGCCGCCCTCCCGCGGACCGACGTGCTAAGAAAAGTGCCAAGACTGCGACAAAGACGCCGCTGAGCCCCGCAACAATCATATCAGCATACCCGCCGCCCATGATCAGAGCGGACGCTGCACTAACGGCGGGAAAGGCCAACGAAGTCCAGATAGCGTGGAGCGCGTTGGGCTCCTCTTCAATAGACTCGATTGCGGCCACAGCGTCTTCTAGGGAAAGTTCTTCGGCAGCAACAGACTCGGCGATGCCATCCACCCGGTCTAGTTTTCCAAGGTTGGTAGCTCCCGGTTCAATTCGAATCAGAAAGCTCTGTTGCTTAGTCAAGGGGCCGAAAGCCAGGATGATCGAGGTCGGCGTCGAGAGCACATGAATCTCGACATCCAACAAACTAGCCATCGATTCCAGTGCCCCTTCCAGGCGATGGGCAGGGCTACCATAGCGGTGCAACGCTCGTCCGAGCTCTAGGATGAAAGCAATCTTGTATTGTGCGTCCATTGGTTTTCTCGAGCGCCTCATGCCCTATTGCGCGAACGCTTACAAGTACAATCGACACACGTTGCACACAATGTAGGAGCTACTCCGATCTGTGGGGGCAATTGTCCAACAACGATGGGAGTCCAGTCCCCTTGTGGGATTCTGTGCGGCAGTGTATCCAACAATCTAAGTCATTGAACTCATTTGTATTGCACGCCATTATCTCGGTATTGCAATCAAACGCTCATGGTCCTTATATTGCATTATTGGCTTGCTCAGGCCGACTATGGCCATTGCTTCTGGCCGGAGAACACTCTTGTGAAACAAATCAAACGCAACCTACTTTCTATCCTGCTCCTATCCGGCCTCATGGCAGGCTCCTTTGCCGCCTGCGAAGTCGGCGACAAAACTGCCACACCCGGTGCTGTCGATGCTGGCGGTGGTGGCGTGCAGACCGATGCTCCTCCAGCCGCAGTCGCCAAATGGGGCAGCGTAACCGACGGTGTTGCTGGAATTAAGTCCGAGCTTCACTATATAAGCAAGTCCGAGATGTACGCCATCATCAACGATCGCGTCCGGATGTGGGATGGCAGCGCTTGGCAAGATGTTTCGATTGATGCTCCCGGTATCGCCAACGCCATGCACTTTGTTTCGTCCAGCGAAATATACGCCGTTGTGGGCAACCGCATCGACATGTGGAATGGCACGGTATGGACTCGGATGACCGAAGACGAAGCTGGCATCGCTCCTCAGCTAAAAGCTGACTTTCATTTTGTGAGTGCAGTTGAAATGTACGCGGTGGTCAATGGTACTAGTATTCGCAAGTGGGAAGGCGAACTCGGCAATGGCGGAGCTTGGATTGACCACACCGAGCTCACTACCGATCTAAAACCTGCGATAGACTTTAAGAGTCCTGGCGAAATCTATGCAGTCATCGGACTAAAGGTTTGCAAGTGGAGTGGCGCACTCGGAGCCGGCGGTGCATGGGTAGACTTGACGACCGATCAAATAGGGCTCGCCCCAGCACTACAGGCGGTCAGCGACACGGAATTTTACGCTGTCATCGATCAGAAGGTCTGCAAGTACAACGGTACAATGTGGATGGACTTGACCGAGGACATGACAGGACTAAAGCCAGCCTTTCACTACACAAGTGACGATGACATTACTGCGGTTGCCGATATTGCAATCAGCAGCTGGGCTATTCCATAGCCTCTTTGGAGGGCATGCAATTCCCTGAGTCTAAATATAGCACTTCGTACCAGGTCACGATTCAGCGGTAACTTTATCGCAACCACGCAGCTTCCCCGGCTCCAGATACGGGTGAAGCAATTTGGTGTTCAAGAGAACGGTCGCTATACTTGGTAGCGCACAATGTTGAAACCAAGCCTGCTCCTCGCCCTTCTCCTTTGCTCGTGCTCAAAAGAGGACGTCAATGTCGAACGGCCGACGGTCCCCGAAGAGCAACCGGTCAAGCTTCCCAAACTTGAGGCGGCAATTGCATCAGTACAGCTGCAAGAAGATTGCCCGGACGCACCACCACCGGACGCGCTGGCGACTCCGGCGACAGTGACTCCACCGCCCGCGGATGCACCTGCGGAAAGTACACCCGCAGGACTACATGCAGGGACGAACGTGCCCCCAATCCCCTGTGTACAATCCAGAATTCAAATCACCTTCACATCCGACGCATCGCAGCCCGTTTCGATAAGTGCGATTCGCCTGCTCTCCGATGATGGTAAAGTTCTCAGTGCGATTAAATATCGCGGACCGTCAATCTGGAGGGAAAATCGCTATACGCCGTGGGATGAAGTCGTTGGCGTTGGCAAGAACACGCAGGCGAGCTACAAAATTGCACCGCCAGCTTGGGGCGTTGTTGAAACGGCTCTTGGCAAAGGAAGCTACAACACAAGATTTGTCGTCGAAGTCGACATCAACTTTCAGGGCAAAACTAAAACCATACGCTCAAACTCGTTTGTCCGAACCCATCCAATTGCGCCGCCTCCTACATGATTTTACACGGACGAGCACAACCGAATTTTAATTGGTGCTATGGGCGCAGCTTGTCCGAGGTTCCGTGCTCTGCGGCGTTGCCAGGCGAAAACATTCCGCAGGGCTTTGTCAAGCACTGCACCAGCAGGGCGGAGCCGCCCCTATCTATTTTGACGCCTCTCGTTCTTTTCGTCCGGGAGGAGTTTTTTGCGTTTCGGGCCGAAAATTGCCTATACTTCTCGGTCAACGATGATGAAAACTAAGCAAGAAGAAATAGTCATCGCAAGGCAAAAGCTCCGACAGCGTTTCGCAGCAAAGCAGAGTTCGGACATAGACTCTCAAATGGAACCTGAGAAAATGGGTTCTGGAGCCCTGAACCGACACGGCATGCCGACATGTCCGCCCGGACAAACTCTGACAAAAAAATGGCCGGTACTCGACCTGGGAATTCAGCCATCCATCGATGTCGACAAGTTTCGTCTGGAGCTGCGTGGACTTTGTCACGCCCCGGCAACTCTTAGCTTTGAGCAACTGCGAACATTTGAGGAGGTTCGCCAGTCCAGTGACTTTCACTGCGTCACTACCTGGTCTCGTCTGAATCTCGAGTTCGTCGGTGTTAGGCTCTCGGACATCATCGCCAGTGCCGATATCGACGAGACGGCAACCCACATCATGTGTTAC
>JAESTW010000028.1 GCA_016763395.1 Kofleriaceae bacterium | reverse complement strand
GGAGTTCAATGAGCCTCGACGTGCACAGGGGGTCAATTCGCTTGATGAAGTACCGGACTCCACATGGTTCATCAATCGTGTTGGAGTACGCGACATGACGGTTCAAGAGGTTCGCCTCGGACCGAGCCGCGATGGCAGTCCCGAAGCGCATGTTCCGTGGATGGTGCGCAGTACCAAGGTCGGAGGTGCGTCGATAGGCTTCATCATCAAGGACCAGCGCGGTATCAAATACATTCTCAAATTCGACCCGCCATCATTTCCCGAAGTCGAAACGGGCGCGGACATTATTACCCAGCGTCTTCTCTGGGCGTCTGGCTTCAACACACCAGAAGATACCATTGTGTACTTTCGCCCCGAAGATCTGGTGATCGGGCCCAAGTCCCTCGTCAAACTGCGTCACAGCAAAGAGAGGCCCATGACCCAGAGCGATCTGGAGGAGTCCCTGGTGAAGATTCACATTAATCCCGATGGAAGAATTCGTGGACTCGTGAGTCGTTTTGTCTCGGGAATTCCAGTGGGCGGATACCCGTATGAGGGGCTTCGAGGCGATGATGTCAATGATCGCATTCCCCATGAGCTCCGTCGTGACGTTCGCGGACAATCGGGGTTTTTCTCATGGTTGCAACACACGGATCTTCGAGAAGACAATACACTAGATGCATGGAGTGAAGATCCCAAGGATCCCAGTAGACACTACCTCATGCACTACTTGATCGACTTTGGCAAATCGATGGGTTCTATGGGCATTATCGAGGCAAGAAAACAAATCGGCCATTCGCACGCAACCGATCTGAAGCACATGTTGTTGACCTTGCCTACGCTCGGGCTCTGGAAACGCCCCTGGGAAGATCGAAGTCGCCCTGACGTGGTGGGGGTGGGCATGATCGATTCTAAGACATATTCGCCTGGCACCTTTGTAACCAATTTGCCCTACTTTCCCTTCTACGACGCCGACCGCTTCGATCACTTTTGGGCGGCAAAGATTTTTGTCCGGTTCTCACCGGAACAGATTCGGGCGGTGGTAGAGGAAGCGCGCTACACTGACCCGCGAGCGACGGAGTACTTGGCAAAGATCCTCGTGGAACGTCTGCGAATTGCCGCGAAGTACTGGTTTGAGCGAGTCAATCCCCTGGATGGCTTTCGAGTCGATGGTACGCAGCTTTGCATGGATGACCTCATGCGAAAATATCGCTTGCGCGATGAGGCGGACGGAACGTCGAGTTATGAGGCTTGAGCATTTGGCTACAAAGGGGATGAGCTGCGATGGCGTCCGCAAACAAAGGCACAGGTTGGTGATGGCGGAAGGGTTTGTTTGAAAGGGCTGCCAGCCAATCTCAAGACCGGCGGCGACGGCTATCTCATTGTTCGCATCACCACACGCCGAGGCGGCACGACGCTGCCACCAGTGGATGTACACCTGGCGCGCACGCCGGAGTCGGGGCAGCTGCGGGTTATTGGTATTCGTCGACACTAGCTGAATAGGGCACGTCTCCGGCATTTGAGGTGCTGGTATAATTCTCAGACTTCCGCGTCTGTAGTCCGGTTGGCAGTCGTGGGTATTACTGAGTCAGGCGCATGGAGTCGAACTCTTGTCCCGAGGCGTCGATGGCATGCAAGGTCAAGGTGTTGGCGTTGGCCTCGATATGTACAAAATGGGCGACGCGCATGGAGAAGGCAGTAAATGAGGCCTTTCCCACAGGTCTAGTACCTCGACCACCACCGCCGGTAATGACATGAGTGACGCCATCGATGGGCCGGATGCGCTCATAGTTGTGCTCATGGCCGGCCAGCACCAGGTCAACGCCTTGTATGGCCATCAGAGGTTGAAACAGCTTGCGCACGCTCATATCGGAGCCGTGAGAGCCAGAAGAGTAGGGTGGCCTGTGCAGTACTGCGATGGTCCACGGCCGAGTGTTCGCCTGCAGATCCGAACTCAGCCAGCGAGCTTGTCCGTCGCTCAGAACTTCGGTGTCGAGCATTACGAAGTGTACCGGGCCCCAATTGAAACTGTACCAACGCTCTTTGCCTTCGAGACCGGAGTTTTCTGGCAACACAAAGACCTCGCGAAAGGCGGCAGCATTGCGGGTCTCGTAGTCGTGGTTTCCGCTGACTGGAAACACGGGAATCAGGGCTAGGATATCGCGGTAAACAGAAAAGAAGTAGGCTTCGTATTGAGCTAGGGTACCCTCGCCATAGGCGACATCACCGGTGATAAGTAGTAGATCGGAGCGCACCCCTTTGAGTTGCTTGAGTACGGCTCGCTGATCGGAAGTATTAGTACCAAGGTCTCCCAAGACGGAGAAAAAGACAGTTTCACTCTGTGTGGGCGCACTGCGAAATCCGCCTCGCTGCAACACCAACTGGCCTTGTAGGAGTTGGTAGCAGTGGATTTCTGCGGCCTTGGTCGTCAAACCAGCGGTGTACTGCTGGCCGCGTTTGGGAGCAGCCGAGGAGTCCAGCACACCAGTCACATAGGTGGAGTCGTCTAGCCGTGCAACAATATCGCTAGCAGTGCTGACCCATACCAGGGATGCGGCTCGCTCTTCGACTCGTTGCAGATAGGCATCTCGTTCTAAAAGCAGTCGTCCCTTCGGAGTGACACCGACTTCGCCGCAGGCGTTAACGATGTCGCGGTCATAGTTCTGTCTTGGGCCTGGTGCGAAATTCATGTCGCCCAGTGAGGAAGAGACTAAGTGGCCCTGCTCGTTTCCAGAGCAGTTGGCTGTGGCGACGATGCAAAGGATGGCCAAAACCCCAACTTTACGTAGGCTATTTGCAGTTGTTGGACTACATGTGTTTCTCATAAGCCCGAATTTATCTGAGAGTCCAAGTTTTGGAAACCCAAATTGTGAAATCTCCCGCCAGTCTGTCCAAGACTATGCGTAGCCGGCCGACTAAATCGACCGGCGTCTGGGACGGGAATTGGTTCTTGTCGACAGAGTTTATCTTATGTCAACGTCAACGACTACGGAGCGTCGCTGCTGCCCGCAACTTCGTTTTCGAGAGCTGAAAGCGTGTCTTGATAGTTTGCCTCGGTGATCTCGTCCTCGGCCTCGTCCTCAAAATCGACAGCGAGGGGCAGTTCACCGGCAGCTATCATCGGAACCTCGGCTGTATCCTCTGCCGCCGCAGGGGCCGGTTCATCCGGAGTGGGTGGCTTCGCAGGTGCGGGCGTTACAGCCGCGGCCTTGGTCGCTGTCGGGGCAATCTCTTTTTTGGGCTCGGTTTTATCCTCCGACTTACACGAAATGAGAGCGAGTGGAATACAGAGCGCGATTGTTACTGAGAGTGGATTTTTCATGGGATTTTCACCTCTGCCTTTGCTTTGAAGTCGAATTGAATCTTTGCGGAATTTGCGAGCCACAGTCGATGACGGACCATTTCTTTGTCGAGGAGTAGCTCTGCCTTTTCGTTGGCTGCATCGTCTTCAACATCCGCCGTGATGGCCAATATTCTCTCGATCTTGGCGATCCGAGTCGCATGCATCGCAAAGCCATCAAAGAACTGCGCCGGTAACGGTTATGTGGCCCCAATCCCGACGAGCTTCAAACGCTCACGTTGGGCCTTACGCCGACGCTGACGGCGTTCCTTCAGCGATTGAGCGCGACGTTTCGCCCGCTCAATAGAGCGCTGTATTCTCGCAAGCTGCTTTTTGTTCGACTTAACCTCGCGCTTCTTGAGACGCTTGGAAAGCTTGTCAGCACGTTTTTCCGCGCGATCAGAGCGTTTACTGGCCCGCTCGGAGCGTTTGTCCAGGACGTCCGCACGCTTCTCTTTATGGTCTGCCTTCTTGTCGAGCCGTTCTGCGCGTTTCTCCAACGTATCTGCGCGCTTCTCCGTTTTCGGGTTGCCCCTTTTGCGCAACTGTTCGGCGCGCTCGGCGAACTTATCGGCGCGTTTCTCCATTCGGTCAGACTTCGCGTCCTTTCGATCGGACCGTTTCTCGAGCTTGTCTGCGTGCTTGTCGAGCTTGTCAGCGCGCTTGTCGAGCTTGTTGCGCTTGGCCTTCAATTCTTTCCGCGTTTTTCCTTTCCCTTGGTGATGTGAAGTACGGGCTTTGTTGTCACCCTCGGGTGGATCTGCGAATGCATCACCACCTGCTCCTAAGGAAAATGCGAATACACCAGCTGCAATAAGAGGAAGTAGTTTCATATGGACGCAGCGTGCGCTCTCGGTAGGGGCAGTCGCAAGAGCTAACTCCGGTTACTCCTACACTTACCCGACTCCTACCCACTCCTCGGCGACTGACCGGCAACCGGAAACCAAAATTAGAATAAGAAAAATACTAAGAATACGATGCTTATCTAACTAAGCACTAGCCATTTTTACCTGTTTTTTGTTTCCACAGGTTGGTTCCAACTCAGGCCACAGCGTTACAATCCCGCGCATGTCAGAAATTAGTTACGCCGCTGCCCTTCTTCAGGACGATAAAACCAGTGTACGTGGGATTATCGCGAAATCGGGCGACATCACTGCCATTGGCGATTTTCCGAATTTGACCTCACTGGACCTCAGCGGCAACACGCAGGTCACGGACTTTGGATTTTTATCGGGATTGCCCGCACTGGAGGAACTCTACCTCAGCAATATGGATCTTGGGCACATCCCCAAAGAATTGTGTGAGCTCCCAGAGCTTTGCAAACTACATCTAGGCGGCAATTCGATTAAGGATTTTTCCCTACTCAAAACTCTACCCAATTTAGTCGACCTCGGACTGGAGTCGCTGGACCTGCGCAAAATTCCCGATGACGTAGTTAGCATCAGTGGCCTAAAAGTTTTAGGTCTTTACGACAATGACATCACAAGTATTACGTCTCTCAAGAAGCTGCCGCTTTTGGAAGAGCTCTTTATTGCAAGTAATCGGCTCAAGAAGATTCCGAAGGAACTGAAGAAACTCGAACATCTTCGTCTTTTGGATATCATGAACAACAACTTTCTTACGGATATTGGCGTTGTTGGCGAACTCGCAGGACTTGAAGATCTGGGTATGACGCATCCACCGGACATTGAGATAATTCCGGACGCCGTCTTTGAGCTGAGTGCGTTGAAAAAACTGACCTTACACCTTCGTGGGGAACGCGGTGACAAACTCGAGGGCATGAAAAACATAGGCAATCTACAGGGGCTGGAAGAACTGTGGATCGTTGGCGCCGGCATAGAGGCGTTGCCGGCGGGCTTCAGTGAGCTAAAAAAGCTCAAAGTACTCAAGCTCACGTCCAATAAATCACTTGCGGATATTGACGCACTGAAAGACCTGCCAGTGTTAGAAGAACTAGATTTGCATAGTTGTGATCTTCGCAAGATACCTGCTTCGTTTTCAACGTTGAAAGCTCTTAAGAAACTCGATATTTCGCTGAATGATAATTTGACTGATGTTTCGGGTCTACGAGATTTACCAGGCCCCGAAGAACTTACCTTTTACTCCAAGCTGAGCAGTTTTCCCGACTCGATGGGAACACTAACGGGCCTGAAGAAACTGGTGCTTACCTCTGAATCGGCGGAGGTCGGCTTTCTCTCGACACTCACAGCCCTTGAGGAGCTCATGCTCAAGGATTGCTCTTTTGAGGCACTGCCTGTGGAGTTGGGCGGGCTCAAGACGCTCAGTGTCTATCGCGACAAAGGGGACGATGCGTATCTCACCAACTTTGGTGAATTGGAAGAACTCAATATCGGACAGCATGATTTTAGTTTGCCGGCAATGCCCAAACTCAAGACCTTGTGGATTACTGATATCGAAGGAATCATCGATTTTGGCAATATTAGTGCGTCGCCTCTACTTGAGAAACTCACCATTAAAGGTGCAGACGATCTCGAAGCGCTGCCCATAGGTCTGAGTGAGGCGAAGGGACTCCAGACGCTTAAACTGAGCTTCTTGGACGAATTGAAAGATATCTCGGAGCTAAGAGATATGCCTAACTTACGACATGTGGAGATGATGTACTGCGAATCACTAAAGGCCCTGCCAGAGGGAATGGCAACCTTGGGCGCCCTGCAGATTCTTGAGCTTAGCGAGATGGATTCCTTGGCTGATATTGCCGTCATCGGCGAGATGAAGGCATTGGTGGAACTCAAGATGGACAACGTACAAAAGGTTAAATCTTTGCCTCCAGGAATGAAGGAGATGAGCGGGCTCCGGGTGGTTAGATTGGAAGATTGTTGCGACTTGAAGGATATCAGTGTTCTGGAAGAAGTTGCGTCACTAGAAGTATTCGAGTGTGACGATTGCAAGGTTTCGACCGCCAATAAGAAGAAAGTCACGGCAGCCATGGCAGGTCGGCAAGATAAAGTGGAACTCAAAATGAGTTACCAGGAGTTCATGGATAGTGGTCACTATAAAACGCTGTCCGGAAAAGAGGATGCCAAACATAGTTATTCATTCCCCTTGGATTTCGATACTCCCGAGAGTCTGCTCGAATCGATGGGCGATTTCGATTGGCTCGACGACTTTCGCGACGGAGATTTCGAGGACGAAAACGAGGACGAAGATACTCTTGAGAGCGCGATTCTGAACAGTGAAGAGGGAGGCCTCAAGCCGTTGGCAATTTTGGACTTTGGTTATAAGGGATGCGAAGACGTTGAGAGAGATTCCTACTGCGAAGAAATTTTCTTGGTGGATATCGATGATCCAAACAACGCGGTCTTCCTTTGGACTCATGATGGCAGCCCCGCGAAAATTCACGCCAATTTTGACCTCTTTCTCGCTTCTTTGCGAGACTTTAAAAAAGAGGAAGACGACGATGATGATGAGTCGCAAGAAGAGGATACAAACACCACCTACCTGGAATTTGTTGACGAGAAATCATCAAAGTTTTGGCAAGTGACAGTGTCGGGTAGCAGTCACACGGTGGTGTACGGAAAGATCGGCAGCAATGGCTCTAGCAAGACCAAAGAGTTTGCCGATGAAGCCGCCGCACTCAAAGACGCGCTGCGCCTTACCAAAAGCAAAGAGAAAAAGGGGTACGCAGCCGCGACAAGAGCGTGAACCTAGACCGCCAATCATCTTTTAGGCTCGCCTGCCTATCTTGGTAGGCCCTGGTTCATTGGTCGGCCGCGGCTCCGATGTAAGTACTATTCTCAGTCAAAGACGCCTTGTCCGGTGGTTTCAATCGATCCATTGATCGTACACACTGAAGCGCCAACGCAGCTCTTGAGCTGCAATCCGTTGAACGTAGCTTTGACAATGCCTTCATTGGGACGATAGTCGGAGATGGTGACGGAGCCTGGATTGGACGGTGACGTATCGAACCAACAGTGATTGCCATGGGTGGTGAAGCTTGTGTTGGAAGCGGCAATGACGTGGCGCTCACTTTGGCCATCCCAACCTTCTGGATTGTTCACAGAGCCTGTGAAGCCCGAGGGGAGTTCGAATTGGATGGAACCTAGGAACGTGAATGCGCCGCTGTCTTCGGTGAAGGAGATGCCCAGATTGCCGTTGAAATTGACGATGGCGCGTCCCTGGAGTGTGGCGCCGCAATCGGAAGTGAGAGTGGAATTGAGAGATGTTTCAGTCGGACCGGCGTCCGGATCGACCTCACCACCGCTATCGGGGGAGAGGTCTTGTCTCGCGTCAGTGGCGGTGCCTGCATCAGCACCAGCGCCATCACCTCCGTCATCTCCTCCTCCACCCCCGCAGGCAGGGAAGCTGAGGCTGGCGAGAAGGAGGGCATTGACTAGTTTATCTTGCATAGCGTTTAGAGAGGAGAGTCCTCGTCTTCGCCGTTGTCGCACAGACTAGGGGGCGGAAAAGCTCGCTTTGGCCGCTATCTCGAGGATGATTGGCAACTTGTCGTTGCCATGGAGGGTCAACATTGCTTCTGTGAGTGCACTGGGAGAATTATGAACGGCCCGGAGACGTGCGAAGTCGCGCAAGTAGGAGAGAGTTTCGCCGATTGCGATCGGGTCTTCGAGTCGCCCAGGGCTTCGGTGGCCAGGTACGACAGCAACCGCATGTAGATCTAGTATTTTTTCTAATGTGTGTATCCACGCCTGTTGGTCGGAGGCTTTGGGTGTGTCGGCAACCCAAGCATGAACTCCACTAAAGACCAGATCGCCAGCAACTAGAAGATCGAGAGCAGGGACATGTACGGCACTAGCGTGCTCCGAATCTGCCTGATCTAGTTCAATGATATTCAGACGATGTTGGCCAAGCTCAAAGTAGGAGCGGGTGAGTGGTTTGGGAAGGGGGGGAGAGGTTGTGAGGTCGTCGCCGTAAATGGGCCCCCAGTAGGCCAGCTTCCCCGGAGCGAGCGTACGCATAGAGTCGACAACGTCGCGGTTGGCAAAAATAGGAGTACCAGGGAATTTCTCAAGTACCTTTTCAACCCCAAAGTAATGGTCTGGATGAGCGTGTGTAATGTAAATGGCAGCCAGTGATTTATGGCTCAGGGCAATCCAGTCAGCGAGGCGCTGACCATTGGCCAAGTTGAACTGGGCATCGATTAAAATGGCTTCGGATTCACCCTCTATCAGTGTAGATGTGGCGTAGAAGCCCTTTTCATCTCCTGTGAAGACTCGATAACTTAAGTTTGGTTGCTGCGGAACGCTGGATTCCGGTTCTGATGGAGCCGTCCCACTCGGTGTGGGCTCGCTGGCACCACAGGCACCAAGAAGTAGGGCGGACAAGACGATCGTTTGTGAGATGTGCATTTGAGTTCCTTTTTTTAGTGAGCGCTTGTGCGCTGAAACAGATATGCACCCGAGGCGAGAGGAAAACAAATTCATAGTTGTCATAGACTTATGAGATACTTTCATTATGGTAGCAGCGCTCTCGCATATCAATCTGAACCTCTTTCCAGTCCTTGCATCTCTTTTGCGAACCAACTCTGTGACCAAGGCAGCTGTGGAACTAGGCGTGACCCAATCTGCTGTAAGTCATGCGTTGCGAGAGTTGCGTATTGTGTTGGATGACCCGCTTTTTGTTCGGACAGCGCGTGGCATGGCGCCTACTCCACGCGCGGTTGAGCTTGAGTCGGTTGTGGCGTTGGCATTGGAGACCTTGGCCGGTGGTGTACTGGCCGCGCCGTGCTTTTCTCCCGAGAAATCCAAGCGACGATTTACTCTCGCTACCAATGACGAAGTGGCGATTAGTCTTCTCCCCGCTCTCGTACAAATTCTGGAAACAGAGGCGCCGCATATTCATCTTGCGATTGAGTCACGGGGATTGGATGCTGACCTCGAGAGACTCCAGCGTGGAAGTGTGGACATGGTCCTGGGGCTCAAGCCTAGCGGCTCGACGGCTGGGCTTGTACTCGATTTACTGTACGAAGATCATCTTGTGTGTATGCTCCGAAAGGAACATCCAGCTGTCAAGACTCGACTCACAATGAAGAAATACCTCTCGATGCCGCATATCTTGATTGCGCCCGGACGAGGGCCCGGGATTGTCGATGATGTATTGAGCGGCATGGGACTCTCTCGTCACGTATTGGTCTCGACTCGATATTTTCTCAGTGCACCAGAGATTGTTGCACACACCAACTGTGTTTTGACCTTGCCGGCTCGTCTGGCTGAGGTCATGGTGGAGCGACTACCGCTGCGAATATTCAAACCGCCGATCGAAGTGCCGCCATTTAGGGTCTATAGAATTACCAGTAAAATTCGTGGCCGAGATCCAGCCCTTCGATGGTTTTCTGACTGTGTGGCTCGCGCGGGACAACAAGGCTAGATTGGAGGAAGAAAGACCCGATCAAATTCCGTGTAGTGCCTCGCTTGCCAACCGGCGTCTGCTATTATCCCGCCATGCGTAGATTGGGATTGGCAGTAGCCATCGTGTTTTTGGCGGTTGGTACCAACTCTTCGGTGGCGAGCAGCGAGGTGACGCTTCATGCCGAAGTAGATCCGCTGCCCTTTGCTCTCGGTGGCTATGGCATTCAACTGGGAGCGGCCTTCTCGGGGTTGCCGGGTTGGCGCTTTGGATTGGGAAATTTCTCACTCGACGTTCCCGACATGTCAACCCAGCTGAACAGCGATAATGACGGCTTTCATCTCACGGTGCGCCACAGCCGTGCGCTTTAT
>JAESTW010000349.1 GCA_016763395.1 Kofleriaceae bacterium | reverse complement strand
CGTTCGTCGAGGCGGGCGTCTTTAACTTCTTTGCGAGTGCGTTTTCGAACGTTTTCTAGGTCTGCACTTGCGCGCAGCAAGCGATCGTAGTTTGATTTTTTCGCTACCTCAAGTTCAGCAATCTTCTCATTGGCAAGCTGCAATGGATCTGCGACGACTTCTACTTCGATCGCCAACTCCTCTTCGTCGCTATCCTCGGCGGACACTACTTCGTCGTCACTCGCAGAATCAGAAACTGCGTCATTGGAATCTGTAGCATCGACGCTAGAGTCACTTTCGGAACCCGCTTCATCCGAGGTCTCCGCACTCTCGCTAGCGTTGCTGCTAGTCTCTTCGGCCACTTCTCCCCCAGCAGTGGGGCTTTGGCTTTCTGAACTGTTTTTATCTTCGGTAGTCGTGCTCATGTTTGGAACACAATCCTACTCAATACAATCTTAACTTTCACGTTTTCAGCCATTCTCTTTTCAGCGGAGTTCGCCCGCCAAGAAACCGCTTAGCGATCCTGCGCGATTTGGCCGACAAGCTCAGCTGTAAAGTCGACAACCGACATGATTTTGCCGTAATTCATGCAGGTTGGCCCGATAACCGCGATCGCCCCAATCGGCTTCTCGTCGGGGCCATAGGGAACAGCAATGACAGAAGACTCGCCAAAGGCAGTGTGGGCAGTTTCCGCCCCCAAAAACACCTTTACCCGCTCACTACTCATCGTATCGTCGAGCAGTTGCAATATCAGTTCTTTCTCCTCCAAGGCGCCCAGCAGTTCTCGCAGCTGGTCGATATTGCCCTGCCCCTGATCATCCTCTACCAGCAGATTCGCCTGGCCGGATACAAATATTTCGCCCGCATTTTCTATCGAAGACAGCGCCGCGTGTGACAAGCGAAGTGCCTCGGACACACCTTGATCGTAGTTGTTTTTCTCCGCTCCCATTTCACGGAGAACACGCTTGCGAACTTCACCTAGCGTAAGACCTCCAAGCAGCTCCAACAGATAGTTATGAATTCGGTCCAACGTCGCCCGAGGCAACTCAGTGGTGCATTTTATAAGCTTGTTGACAATCTGTCCGGACTCAGTAACCAGGATAGCCAGCACGTTGTTCCCGCTCATCGGCATAAACTCGATATGCTGCAAACGGTCTTCAGCAGGATTTGGCGCCAGCACGATACCCGCGTAGTTCGTGATATCCGAGAGCATTTTGCTGGTGTTTTGAATGATTTGCTCAAAATCCTCAGTCCCGTTGCCAGGGACACAGTGCGCTCGTATCGTGTCTTTCTCTTTAGTTGAGAGTCCGCGAACTTTGAGTAGCGAATCAATAAAAAACCGCAAGCCAGTACTTGTGGGAACGCGTCCCGATGAGGTGTGTGGCTGTTGCAATAGCCCCGCCTCTTCCAAGTCCGCCATGACGTTGCGAACCGTTGCCGGACTGAGTTCGATCCCCTGTCTGCGAGTCACTTTGCGCGAACCAACAGCGTCACCACTGCTGAGGTACTCGGACACAACAGCATGCAAAATTTTGCGGGAACGGTGATTGATATCAGTCATTACAAACGGCGGAGTTTGGTGTGCGGAAAGCATAGATCGGATGCTTCGCCTTGTTCACCCTAAAATACGCATTATCTGATTGTTGTAAAGGAAGCCTCGCAAGGTGGGTCGAAGGCGCCCCCCCTCTTCTTTGGCCAAACGATGCCGCAATAACTCCTCAATCGTGCCTTCTGCCTCAAACCAATCAATAGGCGCACCATCGGATGTGCGCATCGAGAGCCAAAGTCGCTCTTGTTGAAACGCTAGGGGCGAAATTTCCTCTGCAGAATCAGCATGTTGAGACGCATCACCGAGTAGATACCTGTGGCTCGAACGCTTGTTTTGCCAACGTTTTGCCTCTCCTTGATGCCCCACCCAAAGCGAGGCTGCGCCATTTCCCAGCCCTAAATAGCTCTCAGCCTGCCAATACAGTGAATTGTGACGTGAGCGATGTCCTTTTTGGGCGTAACTAGAGACCTCATAGTGCTCGTAGCCCGCGGAGCACAGATGCTCGTCCACGGCAGTGTACAATTCGGCCAAGCGATCTTCGTCTTCGGGCAACAAGTCACCAGAGCGCACCATTTTGGCAAAAGCCGTGCGTTCCTCTATGGTTAGCTCATACACAGACAGATGGGGCGGTGCCATTTGCGCAACTTGCTTGAGGCTAGCGAGAGGATCCCGGCTGCCCGGCACTCCCAAAATGACGTCAGCGCCAACGCTGCGAAACTCTTCATTGAGTACTTTCTCGAGGGCGTGAACTCCATCACCCATGCTGTGATCTCGCCCGAGCGTCACCAGATCTTGCTGATTTGTCGCCTGAACCCCGACGAGCAATCGGTTGACGCCAGCCTTTTTCCACGCAGCAAAGCGCTCGGGAACACAGTCGGTAGGATTGCACTCGAGACTAATTTCGATGTCCGCGTGCTCCGCATCAAATCGCTGGCGCAGGGTGCTAATGAGCGTTGCTATGCATTCTGGGTCCCAAATCGAGGGAGTTCCGCCACCGAAATAGATCGACACCAAGGTCTTGCCCGCAAATTGCTCGGCCCGAAATTCCAGTTCACGGAGGATGGCTGCCAAGTATTCTTGGTGGGCGGGCCCCTCCTTTGACACAACAATCGCAAAATCGCAGTACGGGCAGCGCTTGCGGCACCAAGGAAAGTGTATATAGACACCGAATCTCATGTCCGAACTCCGGGAAATCTACCTCGACAATGCTGCGACCACCAGGGTTTCGCCCGATGTTGCCACTCTTATTTGCGAATGCATGTTGGAAGGCTACGGAAACCCCTCTTCGGCGCACCGAGCGGGCATTGCTGCGGAGAGACGGATCAAAAAAGCGCGGGCACAGTTGGCTACCGCAATAGGCGATCCCTCGGGCAAGCATGGACGCATTATTTGGACTTCTGGCGGGACCGAATCTGACGCGCTTGGGGTCCTGGCCGCCGGACGAAGCAAGAAACAGCACACAAAAGTGGTTGTGTCTGCGGTCGAGCACCCCGCGGTGAAGCAATCGGCGGCTCTACTCAAGGAACAGGGCTGGGAGATGGCTACTGTGCCGGTAAACCGAGTCGGCGGTATCGAGTCGGACAAGCTTGCCGAGGTGGTGGACAAAGGCACTGGGGTTTTGGCACTGATGCTGGTCAACAATGAGCTTGGCACCATCTTGGCCATCGCCGAGTTGGCCGCACAAGCCAGGGCGATTTCACCGGACATTCACGTGCATTGCGATGCAGTTCAAGCCCTTGGTAAGATACCAGTCGACGTTGTAGCATTGGGCGCAGATTCGGTCGCCTTTGCTGCTCATAAGTTGCACGGCCCCAAAGGCGTCGGTGCACTCTGGCTCAAAAATGGCGCGCGCTTTCGTCCTTTCTGGGCGGGCGGCGGACAGCAAGATGGCCTGCGTTCAGGCACCGATAATGTTCCTGGCATCGCCGGATTTGGCGCTGCGGCCGAGATTGCCACCAAGGATTTAGCGGCCCAGCGAGAGTGGGGATTGATCGATGGAAACGATTACGACCTAGTGAACGAAATGATGCGTGTCGCTCCGCTAGCAGGCTGCCCGCCCGGACAGGCGCCAAAACGCTTGCTGATGAATCGCGGTAAT
>JAESTW010000348.1 GCA_016763395.1 Kofleriaceae bacterium | reverse complement strand
TTGGCCAGGGAGCTGATGACATGCAACTAGCTGGTGCAGTTCGGATCCGCAAGATTGTCAACGGAAATGCTGCTCTGGGCATCAGTATTGGACCAGGCTACGGCGACTCCAGCACAACAGTGGTGCTTTTCTCTCTGTACCTCACAACGACTCTACCACTGTTGAGTACAACAATGCGTTGTGGCTAAATGCAGAAGCATACCTAGAGATTCGCAACCAAAGTGGTTTCTTTGTCCGTGGCTTTGGCGGATACAGCCAAACAATGTTGTGGGATACTCCTGCTGGCACGAGCGGGGGCAAGTCAGCGATTATTCGCCCTAGCTTTGGCGGTACCATAGGATTTAGTTTCTAGATCTGTCGAACGTTGATGGCGTTGCCGTCCGATGAGCCGACGCAAAAAAGCCCGGAGCTACTTAAAGCACCGGGCTTGGTCTTTGCTACTTTGTCTGATTAGTAGCGTGGAAGGTCGCAGAGTCCGCCTGCTAGGCGAGCTTTGGTCTTGTCATAGAATCTCTGAAGAGCTTCCATGGCATTTCCGTCAACTGAGAAGGCGCCGTGAGCTTGGTGTGGCTCAAGAAGGTTTCCGACGTTCTCCAGCCGAGAGCGGTTGATTAGAACGTTGCTACCTGTAGCATCCAGCGTGAAGAAGGATGGCATCAGCGACGGAAGTTCCGTGACCAATTTGAACATTCTCGCTGAGTCTTCACTCGCGATAAATCCGTCCGCACCAAGATTGTGGCAAGCATCGCAGTCACCCTGGTTGCCAGCATTCTTGTTCGCCCAAAGGTTGGCAACATTCTCTTCTTCCCAGTCGTCTATATTCATGCATCCCGACCAGGTTTGAAGAGCTGAATATTGTGGCCCATTTGCATCAGCTTCCATCTTTTCGACAGCGAGCCAGCCCTGTACGGCGATAATATCGTCCGCCAAGAAGTTAGCACTCTGATGGTTTTGTCCGTACTGAAGCAAGAGTGATCCCACAGACTCATAGCCAGGGAAGAGCGTGTCTTTGAAGCCTTGAATCAGGTCGTATGCTTGGCTGGGGTCGGACGCCACAAAGGCGGGACTCTGACTGCTATGACAAGCACCGTCGGGACTACAGTTCGCGATAATGATAGGTCGGACATTCGCCTCGTAGAGAGATTCGGCTCCACTTAGGTCGGCAGGAGGAGCACCAGCGTCCGGTGTTTCCTGAACCATTGCGTCCGGCGCAGGAGGAGTAAAGCCATTGCCCGAATCGAACTCTCCTTGACAGCCTGCTGCCAACGAGAGGGTTCCTAGTAGTACGAGATACTTCTTCATATTAGAGGCTCCGGCGGCGACGAATAGCAACCATCGCCATTCCGAGAAGCATCATAACAAATCCGCCAGTGTTGGTCCCACCGGTTGAACAACCACCGGAAGAGAAACCTGTGTCGCCGCCTGTACCTGGGTCAGTTGGCTCTGGTGTTCCGGGCTCTTCCCCTGGTTCTTCGCCTGGCTCTTCGCCTGGCTCTTCGCCTGGTCCTTCTACTTGTGGAGTTTCTAGTGATGTCCAGATTTCGAACATAAGGTCTGGCTTGAGTGCTGGGCCCATCTCGGCTTCAAGTGCTTCACGACCGTCCATCTTCATCTTGCCAGTAAGCGCACAGATGTTGATAGATGCGATTCCCTCCGACTTGGCACCAACCTCGCCCATGAAGGGGTTGGCGATAACGTGGCAATCGTTGTAGTTACGACCTTGGTTGTTGGGATTGTTACCAAGGTACTTAGAATACTTCTGACCATCAAAAGGTGCTTTGAGGTGATAAACATCGGACTTGCCAAATACGTTGTTGGCGAAAGGAATGTTCATCATCTTCGCTGACACGCTGCTGCCATTGTGGTTCGGAGCCAAGAATCCGAAGGTGGAAACCGGGGCTGTAGTTGAACCAGAAAATGTCTGAACCATCGTGGAGTGAGTCATCTCGACTGCGGAGACAACCACGTCGAGAGTGATGTCCTTAGGCTCAAGCATGTTGAGTCCTGTCCGGTTTGGAGTGCTGCTAGCGATTAGGATTTTGTCGTCGTAACCACCCTTCTTGTTGTTGTTGTTGTTGCCGCGGTGCATCTGCCACTGCATGATAAGCTTGCCAGTCAGAGTGTCATCGACTCGGCGCTCTGCCAGCATCTTGATACGCATTGCGTACGTACGCTTGCCTTCCGCAGTCTCTCCGCGGTACGCAACTCGCTCTTTCCAGAGAAGGTCGCCAGAAGCGATATCAACGCCTGCACACCAAACACCATCGCGCTGGGGCTGGCTATTGCCTTCGGTACCACAACAAACACCCAAGTCCGGGGTGCCCGATCCGTCCGAATCGATCATTTCGCAGCGACCACGAGAACGTTCTTCCTGGTCGATAACTGATGTGTCCCACATTTTCTGAACGTTGCATTCAGCGCCAGAACCTTCGCCTGTACAAGCCACAGTAATGTAGTTTGCCCAACCATCATCCCGACCATTGCCATTGCACAGTTCTCCACTGAGCATGTAAGCAGTTCCGTCCGGCCCAATCCAATTGCTACCACCACCAGCTGCTTGGCGACCGGAGCAGTTGTCGTTGTTCTTTGCCATGATGACTGCGGAGGTATTGTTCTCACGTCGGGTTACATTGGCATTGGTAATTTGAAGCAGGTTGCACTGGCTGTCTACGATTTGGATGTAGCGCTCAGTGTTAGTGTTGTTGTTGCGATCCCAGTTCGCAGTAATGGCAAACCGGTTGTTACCAATCGCTTCCACTTCAGGGTGGTGATAGGCGCGATTGTCTTCGGACGTTCGATTTGAAACCCACTTGAAATCAGCAACCTGAGGAATGATGGACAAGCCAGAATCGGTGCTGGCGTCGCTCACCAGCTTGACTGGCATACAAGCACCCTGAATGTTTCCAGTTCCCGGGCCGGTGCCACGGTTTGCGCCGGTGATGTTGTCTAGGCGGCCAGTGTTCATCATCACTACAATGCCAACATCCTTGTTCAAGGGATCGAAGGCGAAGGTGGCTTGCTCCGGTGTGTGCTCTTCGTCCGTAGCCCGAAGGACCTTTATCCCGTCACGGATGCGAGTACGTGCCATATCCTCTGGATCGGCTCGCTGAATTACAACGGTATTTGCGCTCGCTGTGGGGACAGCGCCTAGTGCTAGAGTAGCCGCGCCGAGGAGCATTCCGAGTGATGTTGCTTTTCTGGTCATGGATTAATTACCTGCTTTGGTGCTGA
>JAESTW010000347.1 GCA_016763395.1 Kofleriaceae bacterium | reverse complement strand
CAGCGCGGCGCAAAAGCGGGGGCGAAAAAGGCTAAGACTATAGATCTATCCCGCTCGGAACAGTTAATTCGTACCCACGGCAGCAATGTGAAAGCGCCCTCGAAAATCTTAGGACGGTTGTTGGCAGTGTTGGCAGACGATGAGCATCAGCGAAAGGAATTGGAGATGCTAATGCGCACCGATTCGAGCCTCTCAGCCAATGTTCTCAAGGTTGCAAATTCGGCCCAGTTTCGAGGAGGAAATGTTGTCGACATCGGTGCCGCGATGACACGATTGGGAGAAAATGAAATCTCTCGAATCGCCATCCGTGCGAGCGCCGCATGCATGAAAGTAGAGTCGGTGGATGGGTATGGAATGCATGGTGGCGGGTTGTGGGCGAACGGCATGTATAGTGCGGTTGCAGCCGAACTTCTTTCCAAACGCTGTAAAAAAGTAGATGGCGGAGTGGCCTACACAGCAGGGCTTCTCGTCGATGTGGGAAAGAGAGTCCTAGGTCCCGAGCTTGAGAACTACATGGATGAAGCTTTTGCAGCGAACCCAGGACATAGCTTCGTCGACGTGGAGCTAGCCTTACTGGGATGTAGTCACGCTGATATTGGTGCTGCACTCGCTGCCAAGTGGGGGCTTCCGGAGTCGCTACAGAACGCGATCCGATGGCATCACCAGCCGCTGCAAGCGGACGCTGATCAGCCCCTCGTATGGGTCTGTCACGTTGCAGACTTTTTGGCCATGAACTTAGGCGGGGGAGGATCGGCGGAGGGGTTGGCTTACAAGCTAGAGGACGGCTGGCGGGAATATATTGATATCAGCAAGCAGGAACTAGTGAGTCTATTGCCCGAGGTTCAGTCAATAGCCTCAGAGGTGCTTGACGAGATCGCTGCATAACACGCCGTCTTTCCAGACTCGATTGACTAGTGTTGTCCCAAAGCGATAGGGGATTTCTCCAGGGTATTCGGCGTCCCAAAGGACAAGGTCCGCTCGATGCCCAGGGCTCACCTGTCCTATGTCATTGCGTCCGAGTGCGCAGGCAGCGTGGCGAGTGACTCCCAGCCAAGCCTCGGCGACGGTCATGCCAAAGTGCGTTGTTGCAAGCCACATGGGCAAAGAGAGAGTTTCGCAGTTGGAGCTGCCAGGGTTGAGATCGCTGGCCAGGGCCAAGGCAACTCCGTGCTTGCGCAGCTGGGCTACCGGCGGCGGCGGCATTTTTAGCTGAACGCACGCGCCTGGCAACATGGTGGCAACGACTCCAGCGCGAGCCATGGCCTGCATGCCAGCTTCCGAGATTTGCTCAAGGTGATCGCACGAAAGCCCGCCGAGGTCTGCGATAAGTTCTGGTCCGCCAAGATCGACGAATTGTCCGACATGGGCTTTTACCTTGAGCCCATGCTCCTTGGCACATCGCAAGATACGCTCGGTCTCGGCGAGGGTGAACGCACCTTCGTCGCAATACACATCGACGGCGTCTGCGAGGTTTTCTGTGGCTGTTTGGGGGATCATTTTCTCGACAACCAAATCGACATAGGCATCCCGGCGATCTTTGTATTCCGGTGGCAGAACATGGGCCCCCAAGAGAGTCGGCATAAGGTCGATGGGCTGGGCTAGACTTGCTGCTTGGGCGACTTGCAGTAGGCGAATCTCACCGGATGCCCGCAGATCGTAGCCACTCTTGGCCTCCATGGTAGTGGTGCCGCCTCGTAGCGCAATCTTTAATCTAGCGAGGGTGTTAGCCAATAGTTCGTCAAAGCTTGCGTCTCGGGTCGGGCCCACGGTGGCATTGATTCCCCCGCCAGCCTTGGCAATTTCGAGGTAGTCAGCCCCCTCGGATCGCATCTCGAATTCATTGGCTCGGTTGCCCGCAAAAAGAGGATGAGCGTGGCTGTCGATGAGCCCAGGGGTGAGAAGCCCTCCGCCGAGGTCGATTTTTCTCGCATTGGCAGTGACGCTTCGATCAATATCACCGGACCGGCCAACCCAGGCAACTTGACCGTGTTTTATATGGACGGCACCATCCGTGATGAGCCCCAGCCCCTCGCCCGAGCAGGTCATCACCATACTGGAGTTGTGAAGCAGGAACTCTTCTGCACCGTTGCGAGTTTCTCTCAAGATCGACGACTCGGAATCACCACGCCCCGCTCGTCTGCACAATCGATTGCCTCCTGGTAGCCAGCGTCTGCGTGCCGAATAACACCCATGCCCGGATCGCAGGTTAGCACTCGCTCAATGCAGCGATCGGCCCGCTCACTGCCGTCTGCTACCACGACCATGCCCGCATGCAAGGAGTAGCCAATGCCGACGCCGCCGCCGTGATGGAAGCTCACCCAAGTTGCGCCGGCCGCAGTGTTTACTAGGGCGTTGAGAATGGGCCAGTCAGCTACTGCGTCCGAGCCGTCGCGCATGGCTTCTGTTTCTCGGTTCGGCGACGCCACGGAACCGGCGTCGAGATGATCGCGTCCGATGACGATGGGCGCCTTGATCTCACCACTGCGAACCAGTTCATTGAAACGCAGTCCAACTCGGTGACGGTCGCCGTAGCCAAGCCAACAAATACGCGCTGGCAACCCTTGGAACTCGACTTGCTCATCGGCCATTTTTAGCCAGTTCGCCAGGGCAGGGTCGTCTTTGACGACTTCGAGAACCGCGCGATCGGTGACCTTGATATCCTCAGGATCGCCGCTTAGGGCAACCCAGCGGAAGGGGCCTTTACCCTCGCAGAATAGTGGTCGAATATACGCCGGAACAAAGCCCGGATAGTCGAAGGCATTCTCGACACCGGCAATTTCTGCTTGGGCTCGCAGGTTGTTTCCATAGTCGAAAACGTGACAACCAGCGGACTGAAAGTCGAGCATAGCGCGGCAATGTACCGCCATGGACGCCCGCGATCGCCGGACATACTCGTCCGGGTCAGATTCTCGTAGTTTGGCACCTTCGTCGAGGCTCATACCAGCAGGCAAGTAGCCCACCAGTGGGTCGTGGGCCGAAGTCTGATCGGTGACCAGGTCTGGCTTGTAGCCGCGTTTCACAAGCTCGGGCAGTACTTCTGCCGCATTCCCGATAATCGCAATGGATCGAGCTTCTTGCTTGCCTGCGTAGAGCGCGGCACTTTCGAGCGCAGCGTCCAGAGTGCTGGCGATTTCGTCGATGTAACGAGTGTCCAGACGCCTCTGTGCGCGCTTGCTATCCACCTCGACGCATAGACAAACTCCGCCGGCCATCTTCACCGCCAGCGGTTGTGCACCGCCCATGCCGCCCAGACCAGCCGTAAGAACAATTCGTCCGGCCAGTGTTGAGTCGGCGCCAAAGTGTGTCCGAGCTGCTGACATGAAGGTCTCGTAGGTGCCTTGCAAGATGCCCTGGGTGCCGATGTAGATCCACGATCCTGCGGTCATCTGGCCGTACATCATGAGACCGGCCTTTTCGAGCTTTAGGAAATGGTCCCAGTTGGCCCAGCCTCCGACGAGGTTTGAGTTGGCAATGAGTACCCGCGGCGCTTCTTCGTGCGTGCGAAATACTCCGACCGCCTTGCCACTCTGAACCAGCAGAGTCTCGTTGTTCTCCAGGCGCCTGAGCTCGGCAACGATGATGTGGAAGTCTTCCCAGGTCCTCACCGCTTTGCCGGTTCCGCCATAGACGACCAACTTGTCCGGGTCTTCTGCGACCTCGGGGTCTAGGTTGTTCATGAGCATGCGCAGAACAGCTTCTTGCTGCCATCCCTTGCACGATAGTTCAGTTCCTCGGGGGGCACGTATCACAGGCGGCATTGTTTAGGCTTCCTTCTCGGCAGCGGCCAGAATGCTGCCATCGTCGATGAGTTTTCGGATTATTTCAAAGTCTTGGTAGAGTACTCGATCTCGGACAAGTACCGACACATGCTTGCGAATCAGTGCGTGTACCGGGCGCAAGCGTTTCCCTGGCTTGTGCGGCCCGCGCAGGTCGATTCCCTGTGCCGCCGCCAGAAGTTCGATAGAGAGTACCGTTCTAACTTGGTCTTGTACGAGGGCAAATTTTAGCGCTGCCGTTGCTCCCATCGACACATGATCCTCGCGTCCAGCAGAGGAGGGGATGGAGTCGACCGATGCCGGGTGGCAGTAGATTTTGTTCTCCGAAACCAACGCAGCAGCGGTGACTTGAGCAATCATGTAGCCCGAGTTAAGCCCGCTGTCTTTGATGAGAAATGGGGGTAGGCCGCTGGAGAGTGCCGGGTTAACCAGTTGCTCAATGCGTCGCTCGCTAATGTTGGCCAGCTCTGCAATTGCGATTGCTGCGGCATCGAGAGCGTGGGCTACTGGTTGTCCGTGGAAGTTGCCACCAGAGATTAGCTCGCCGCCGAAAGGCATGTCGTCATCTGGGAAGACCAAGGGATTGTCAGTTGTCGAGTTGGCTTCGCCAGTGACAGTCACACGGGCGAAATCAAGGACGTCCGCCGCAGCACCGTGAACCTGGGGCATGCAGCGCAGGGAATAGGGGTCTTGCACCTTGCCACAGCCGGCGTGGGAGGCAGCAATTTCACTGTCCGCCAGATACTCTCGCAATCGGGCGGCAATCACTTGTTGTCCGGGCTGTTGTCGTGCCCCAATCACACGGGTATCAAAGGCACGGGCGGTGCCCTGCAAT
>JAESTW010000346.1 GCA_016763395.1 Kofleriaceae bacterium | reverse complement strand
GCTCGTTGTTGCACTCGCTCCGAACCACGCAGACTCCGCTTTGTTTGGGGTGGCCGCTCTGGCCGCGATCACCTCGCTCTTTGTCTGTTCGCGTTTACACCGCGGCTATGTCGACGCCTTGGTAGACAGCTTGCGGGCTGGTGTGGTCAAGCTTTCCAGCGAGACGGTCGTGGACAGAACGACCATGCATACCTTGTCACAGACTGCCACGGCGATTGATCGCGAGAAGCTCCTGCGGGACATTGAGGAGATGCGTCTAAGACACGCCAAGGAGGCCCTGGAGGCAGCGAAGTCGGAGGTAGCGAAGTCGGGTGGAGACCAAGCAGTCGATACGATACTCGACCTACGCTCAGGAGACCCGGAGCGCATCCGTCCGCATCTGGCGCCTGGCACAACACTCGATTTGCATTGCGTAAGCCATATGATTGAGCTTCTCGCTCACGAGCACTATGTCGCCGAGGCCATTTCGACCTTGGGGAATTGTGGAGAGCGGATCACAGGTCAGCTCTTAGACGCGTTTGCGGACAGAAAAATGTCTCCAAGCATTCGCCGTCACCTCCCTAGGATACTCAGTACGATTGGCGGAGAGCGGGTATTACAAGGGTTAGTTCAGGGATTGGGCGATGCCGAATCAGTGGTGCGCTACAAGAGTGGCAGCGCGCTCACGCAACTAACAAAAAACGATACATCGCTGCGAATATCCAGAGAGCTGATATTTGAAGCAGTCTGTCAAGAAGCCGCATATACCGCGCCTGAAGTGAAGCCTCGCCGTGCGCACATTGCGCAGCTTCTTTCTCTAGTGCTTGACCGAGACACGATCGAACTCGCATTTCGAGCATTGAGCGACCAGGATGAGAGTCTGCGGGGTGTCGGGCTCGAATACTTGGAGAATGTCGTGCCCGCAGAAGTCTATAAAGCGGTGAGGCCGCTGGTCGATGAGTTCTCTCGTGCTCACCGCACTGTGCGTCCCGCCAAGGAAGTTGTGGTCGATTTGCTCAATAGTGTGGACACCCAGGGAATCGACCTTGCTGCCATTCGTGCCTTTGTCCAGTCAGAGCCGAACACCCCAGATACTAGGGACGAGGATGCAGAATGATTTGCTCAGTGGGGTGCATAAGGTGTGGCTTGAGAGCATTGTCCGGGATTTCTACGTCCTCCCAAAACGCGCTCATCTGATCGAATAGTTCTCGCTTGCGGCTTATGGGAGTGGTGGCTTGGCGGAGTTCTTCGTAGGAATCTCGTGTGGCCTTCTGGATCCGCAGTGAGTCGGAGGTGTGAAATTGCAGCTCCCACAAGAGGCCAGAGGGGCTTCGGAGGACGGAGTTTACGCCGGAGTAGTTGTCTCCTTTGGGCCAGTAGTTCTTGAGTTTGACCACTTGGTGCCCTTTGCTTTCCAGGGTGGCTACGACATCAATGATGGTGCGTACGTGAAGTCCGTCCGGATCGTCCTCAATGCGCATGGTGTAGCGAAGAGCATCGCTGATCGCGACGTCGGCGAGGGGGCGGTTTTTACTCTTGACGCGAATTTTGCGAATCATCGAGCTTCGCTTTTTAAGGCGATGCTGAAGCCCGACAAGTTCTCCATTGGCCGCCTTAGCCAACTCCTGTAGCATTGGGGTGACAAGAGGCTCGTCTTGTTTGGCGTGAAGCAGCAGTGCATCGGCGATTGCCTCGATGGTGCCGGTATTGTCCGACGTATCGGCCGGCGTTATATCCGACTGTTCAGGCGATTGTCCGACTGTAGTCTTGTCGGACTTATCGGCCGGAGTGTGCACGACCGGCGCTGCGGTCCCGGAACAGGCGAGAAGGCTGAGTGTTAGGCTGGCGAGAAGCCAGGTTTTCACTAAGCCTTTCATTTCGCGCTCGCCTCGGAGAGTTTCTTGTGTTGCTTGGCGATGCCAATGGCCACGAATATCCAAACGATAATAATCGCAACGTTCATAAAAGCAAAGGACTGCATATCGAATGACAAGACATGGATTCCCACCGCGACCAAGGCTGCGGCGAGGGCATCACCCATTCGGACAAAGAAAGTGTCGATTGCCGCTTTCGCTTTGTATTTGGCTTCTCGACTCGTCGGTAAAAACAGGGCTTGCCGAACCGTGTTTTGCAATGAGTAGTCGGTACTGTTTTCTGCTGTCTTGGCAATTCGCAGGAGCATGAATCCGCCGATTGCTCCAATCGCCCCATACGCCCCCAACGCGATCACGGGCAAGAAAAAGAGGGCCGCTCGTACACCGACAAATTTGAAGATGCGGCTCACCAAGAAGGCCTGAATGAGAAATCCTAAGAGATTAACCAATGCGAAGAAACCACCGTAGAACTCGGTGACGACTTTTACTCGATCTGCCTTGATCGCATCTGCGCGCTCGTCTGGTGCTTGGATCTCCGAATAGGAGGTGTCGGGAACGCTTTCGACCGCATGAGTCTTGGCGGCATTGGAGAGAATGAATTCACCGGTTGTGTTCACCACATTGGCGAGAACCAGCATAAGCGCGATAAGCCAGAGATACTTTTGGCGAAATACCAATGCAAAGCCACCTTCTTTGGAGAGCGGCTCCTCTTCGGCGACCGGTTTGCCACAGGCTCGCTCTACTGCCAAGCTTGCTTCCCGGCGATTGACTAGATTGTACGAGAGCTGGCAAACGCCGAGTACGGCCCCGGCCACCAGCATGAGGCCGTAGGTATATTCGCTGCCCAGCTGCGCGATCTTCGGGCCCAAGATCGCACCAAGCGAGCCACCGATGGCGATGACCGCGAACAGCCGCTTGCCCTGTTCTTCACTGTAGATGTCGCTGGCATACGACCAAAATTGTGCGATTAAGAAGACGCTTACGATACCCAACCATAAGAAGAATGCCAGTGCGACCGGAACTCCCGCCTTGCCCAGTAAGAAGAAGATTACAAGCGATCCCATGACCGCCATCATCGAGTAGTTCAGAAGGGCGATCCGATTCACACGACTCGCCAAAGCTCCGTAGAGCGGGACGATACCCAGAAGCAAAAAGGCCATAGTGGCACTCGCATAGATTTTTAGCTCGGCTCCATCGAGCCCCAATAGGTCTCCGCTACCGAGAATGAGCCCTTCTCGTACGGTTTTTAGGATGTAGTACGCGCTGAGAATGAGAAAGACATTCAAGAACATCAGCAGGACGTTCACGCTCTCCCCAGCTTCAAGCCGGGCAAAGAGCCCAAGAAAGGTATCAAGAGGACTTCGGTTTCGCTTCGTGTTTTCAGTCATGAGATCATCGCGGCAGAGTTAGGAATCTTGGTATTGAATTGATGTGCGCCCAAGCGTGGAAGGCGACTGGTGTGGAGCACCAGAAAACAGCGGCTTTGCCGCGTAAAGTAAACGCTTGCGCAGCCAGCGTTAATACTGTTGGTGGTAAATTCATTTACACCACCAGTATTAAAGCACTGTCCGGGGTTCTCGTCTCGAGAAGATGGCGCCGATTGGTTTGTTGGCAAACTCCATCTCGGGAGAGTGTTCTGCAGTATCGCCGGTCAAACCGACTAAAGTTTGTGCAAAGGACCGGGCCATGGCCATGGCGAGGCCGAATTGATCTTCTAAGATGCCAAGAAAGGTCTCCATACTTGTGTGTAATATGACAACTCGTGTTTCGCAGCGCAGTGTGTAGAGACGAGGCAGGCCAGCGAAGCCTTCCATTCCCAAGTAGTATTCAGAACCGGTTCGCATCGGTGGAGCTCCGTCTTCGCGATCAACCTGGACAATCCCGTGTACCAATTGAAGATTGCTGTCCGAAGGGTCGCCCTTGCGCCAGAGTATGTCCCCGGCTTTCCAGTGTTGCTCTAGTTGGTGGTGGCAGAGTTCAGCAAGAGCATCGAGGTTTGCCGTCGCAAAGAAGGGCACACGACTGAATCGAAGCAATCTCGCGACAAAAGATGAGGATTCTTCTGAATAGACTCCGGTTTCAGGTTCTGGCAAGGTCGCGGGATCGGCGGGGTACCCGCCACGCATTTCCAGGATGCTTCGGGCAAACTCACCGATGTTTGCCAACAAGAGCTTTGGATTATTGCTGAGCACATGTTCCAGGTCCCGACGTGAGATCGAAAGCGTCCGGGTGTCTCTGGTTGCTACAGCGCGCACTCCGCCTTGAATTTGAGCAAAGATCCCCAAGAATCCGACTCCCCAAGGTGCTTCGACTGTGCGAATATTTTCGTCTTTCCAATACAAATCGACAGAGCCACTCACCAAAAAATGTGCTTCGTCGATTTCGTTATCAACGTCGATGAGAGTTTTTCCTTTGCGAAAGAACTGCTCCCGGAGTGCTTCGGCAAGTGGCAAGAGCATCGACGATGGCAGCGTTGAGAGTGTCGACATCGACTTTAGGTAGAGAATGCGCTCTCGCGGTGAGACGAAGTTCATAGTTAGGCTCCGGTGGGGACTAAGGAGTGGTGAAAGGTATTGGCGACGGAGGGCGATCGCACGCTTTCGATTGTGGTTTCGGGCTCCATTCCCGAGAGTCCCAGTTCGTCTACGTGGTATTCACTGAGAGTCTTGAGAGTCGTGCTCGTTGAGGCAATCAGCTCACGTAGAGTATCCTTATAGCTCAGTTCCCGATGCTCGTAGAAGGAACTAGCGGACCGCACGCGTATGTTTGCTTCCCCGCCTTCAAAGAGTCCACGCACAGGTAATTTGAGCCGCGCAGGTAAGAATTCTGCCAAGAGTTCCATGCTGCTTGCGGTCGCTTTGTCGTTGCCCTGCAAGGCGCCATAGAGAATGTCCCGGAAGTCTTTTTGCGGCCATCGCAAACCAATGATTCGAAGAATAGACTCTGCTGCATGGGTTTGTTTGTCTAAGAGTAATTTTGAGATCAATCCATAGACCTCTGTACGGTACTCGTCACTTGCCTTGGCTACATTCGACTCCAAACCGACGTAGTAGTAGGCGCGAGTTATCAACTCTTCAAGGACCTTGTCGGCGATACCGTGGTCGATCTCGAGGGTGCTATCGCATTCGACCATTCGCTCTAGCGCTCGAAGAATTCTGTACCGGACAACTCCATCGGGCTCGTCCGACAAGCTAGCCAAGAGAATGTCTGTTGCGTCTTGGCCAATGAACATCTCGATGGCTTTGGGAAGCTGCCAGCGAACGTTCACATCGAGCTCTTGGTCTGCCAATAGAACTCCAAGGCGTTCTAGCGCGATAGGGCCAAAGGCCCGCAGTGCTTCTCGCAAGCAAGGCCGCAATGAACGCTCAGGTAGGTAATGCACCAAGGTGTCGATAAAGGCAGGATCCCCACGTTTGGCCAGGGCTCCGATGGCAGCCTGGCGAACTCCAAGGTCTGGGTCGTCACATAGGGTGGTTAGCGCTTGTTCCCATTTGTCGGCATGCCTGCCAATCGCCAACGCTAGGGTTTGACGTTCTGCAGGACCCGAACGTTGGAGTGCGTTATCAAAGGCTTCCTGCGCCTTGGAGTCTTCGATCCAGCCATGGGTGGCCAATTCGATGATAGCGATCGTTCGGCAAAGCCCACATTTGTTTGAGAGTTGTGCTTCAAGAAACTCCCGATCTACCACTACGGTTGTCCGAGCCAAGAGCAATGCCGCGCGAAGAGAAGGCTCGGCGCTGCCCAAGACTCTGTCTAGTGTGGGAAGAAAGTCTGTTCTCTCGGATGCGATGAAGATTTCGAGGGTTCTTGTGACTACCACCGAACTTGGGTGGTAGAGCAGCAGAGCAGGGATCAGCTGGGCATTCTTGTCTTCGCTCAGGATGTCGAGTGCTGCAATCACCTGCGCATCATTGCTGCTGTTGAGGGCGACGATAATGGACTCAAGCGAGGCCAAGTCCAGCTCAGGAAAGTCGACGCCCCAGGATGTTTGTTGGTCCGTTAAGGTCCTGCGAAAGTTCTCAAGATAGTGCTTCTTTAGTTCGATTGCCAGTCCGAGCCAGAGCAGACAAAGTCCGATAAACACGCCTGCAAGTACTTCTTTGGAAGCGCCAAGTCCAACCATGACGAGAATGGCGACGGAAGCCAAGGCTTGGCCACCACGCTGACTCACGACGTCAACCAGAGCCTTTACCTGTGCTCGAAGTCGTTCGGGTAGTGGCACATAGAGTAATTCAGATGCTGTCCGGTATAGTGAATGTCTTAGGGAACCTTCTGTGCCCTTGACCATTGCGATGCCAATCATCGAGAATCCAGCAAGTAGTAACGCTCCGCCTCCGAGAAGGAGTACTGGAAGGATTGCAAGGATGACCGAGACACTAAACCTCCGCAGGAGGAAGCTGGCGACCACTACCTGGACAAAGAGCGATACTAAGTTGAGAATCAGGTAGACGGTCGAGAAGAACACGGCTAAATCTTCGGGGGCAACCTCTTGGCGAACGATGCTCTTAAAGAGAAAATCACCAAAGGTGAGAGCAGCCGTCGATGCGAGTACCAGCGCCGCGATACGCATTGGATAGGGAGACGTGCGCAACTCGCGTATGACCGAGGCTAGCGATGGTGCAGCAGACTTGTCCGACGTTTTGAGTTCCCCTTCACACTCAGAATGCAGTGAGGGAACGGGGCCCATCGCGGTGACAACGATGATGCCAGCTGCCGCCAAGAGCAGATGCCGGGGCTCGACTAGCTCGACAAGGACACGAGCGCCCGCGGTTCCGACAATCGCTCCAAGCCCACTGCCTGCGCCAATGAAGGGATAGAGTCGCCTGGCCTGACTGATGGAGTAATAGTCGCTAATCAGCGTCCAAAAGTGAATGACAACCAGCGTTGCGAAGACGCCCGACCATATGTAGAGGGCGTAGAGCCCGGCCGGACCGACATGCGGCAATGCGACCCAAAACCCCATGGTGATCAAGGCCGAGAGCATGAGCCAGCCTCCGAGAATTGAACATTGTCCGCGCTTTGCTCGGCTGCGCTTTTGCGTTTGGCTGATGATTAGTGCGCTGGCCGCAATAGCGATGTAAACAAAGGGCAGACGAGTCGCCGGGATGCTCGCGAGAAAGAGCGCATCCCGAGTCGTCTCGAGCAACATGTGTGTCGCCATGATGCCGATGAGCGCCGAGAAGGCAGCCCAGGTGAATCGACGTTCATCTGGACGTATGAATGAGAAGCGGGCAAACACGGTCGCTTATTCTAAACACGAATTTAAGGTCTGTCATCGGCGAGCATGACGATTGATTGCTTACCTTCGATGAATGCCGATAATGCGGCGATCTGAACCTGCGTTTTTACTCTGTGGGACGGCGATATGAACGTTTATGGGGCGACTTTTGAGTTTTCCTCGCAGGGCAGTAAGCTCGACGATGGTATAGCTTTTTTCGTTTGAGGGCCGCAGCAAGGGGGAAGTGCAGACCTCTCCTTTTGCTGTCGACACCAATCGTTGCTCGCCGGTTTTGCTGCCGCTTTTGTTGAAGGTGCGAACTCGATAGCGCTGCGCTGCCGTGACGAGTCGATGAGCAATGGCGAGGTCGGTAAAACACAGTGAATCGCCTTTCATGACGAGCATTTCGAGGGGAGCCACTTCTGCAAACCAGTGCTTTGCGGTCATTCGTTGTCGCTCTATTAAGGTGCGAGTCATGTACTCCGAAGCCTTTGGATCGCTGTAGCGAGCGGAGGCAACAACTGCTGCAATCTGCGCTTGTGTGAAGCGAATCAAAACCTTAGCGCCCCAGTAATTATCGAATCGATCGGTCTCCCGAAATGGGAAGTAGCTGGGCGTATACGGTTTCCATTCAGCCGGGTCGTAGGTTGCGCTTTCGTACAACCCGACGCCCCGAATCTTGGGACTCACTCGGCCTTCCCAGGGACGCTGCCAAAGGCCCAGGCTGGCCAGAGAGCGCCCCATATCTGCAAAGTCGTAGACGTAACCATGTCCGACCGCTTTGAGGTTGCCCAGAAAGGATTGTGCTCCAAGCGCTTTACCGAAGTCGATCAAATAGTGAGCGACATAGTGGTCTTTCCCATTCGGGTGCTCCGTCCACATGTCGAGGGTGTTGTCCTCTTTGATGTCCGTGTGATCGAGCCAAGAGAAGAATGCGTATTGCCCGCGAATGTCTCGCCGGTTCTCATAGGGGACTCGATCGTTAATGTCGCCCGGACGGGTGCCGGTGCGTTGGTGTCCGCCCAGAGGTACACCGGGCGCAAAGCGACTCACCAAGCCCCGAATGCTGCCATCGGCTTGTATATCAATTTTGGCAAGTTGGCTGTCGACCATGGCATCGGTGAGTGGCGACTCTTTGCCGGTAAGAGTTTTTACCTTGGCGCCCTCTGCGAGCACAAGGTCACTTCGATTGAACTCAACGATGTAGTCTTCGGGAATTGTATAGCCACTTGCCCAAAGCAGTTTCGCGACGATTACATCTGCTGCGGTCTCGACCTCGGGCGCCCCTTTTTGATCGAACTTGAGCAAGTAGGTGACGCCGCGGCTGTCTTTGATAATGAAGCCAATGGAGACTCCTCCGACCTTACTGCTCTTCACGCTCCATGGTTTGTATAACTCTGGGCTACCCTCGAGATTTGGACCGGTTCCCACTTCCTCGGTACTCATCTCGCGCACGCCAATTCGATTGGTAAACCAATTCGAGTCCGGTACTTCTCCGAGGGAGTTTAGGTTTTGCGATCGCACATGACGCCGAAGCTCGGACGCGTGGGTTAGGCGTTTGTGAAAGAAGCCGTCAAAGTGATAGAGCATCTTGCTGAAGCGGTTTGCGGGCGGCTTTGTCGCTACGTCGATGCGGTCGTTGACGCGCAATACCGGAGCTTCGTTTTTAAAGCGCAAGCTGCCAATGGATGAGGTTGCACCGCATGCCACTAGCAGGCTGGCAACGACTAGAAATGTTCCGAGTTGCATGCGTTGCATCAGTTTTGCTCCAAAATGCTCGTCGGGCCAAATTGCGGATCAAAACTCATATTGAAGAAGAGGCCTTCTTGTGAGCCCGCGAGTGTTGCCCGGACAATAAAGGACTTCGCTGTGTGGAATTGCAGCGCCATTCCTCCGCCTACGGCATAGTCGTCAATCTCCGTCACTAGGTCGCTCGCCCGCGCCGCTACCCGCCCATAGTCGACAAAGAGCGCAGCGAGTGCTAGGTGGCTAAAATCGAATTGGTACTCGCCAGACAACAAGAGGGAGGCTTTGTCTCGAAATCGATCTAGGTGAAATCCGCGCCCCAGTATTGCACCACCGAGGCGGGGCAAATCAGTAAAGGGAATGTCCTCCCGGTCTCCGATGACTTGGCTGTAGTTGGCTCGCAACACCAGTACACGTGGGCCTTCGGCAAGCCGTTGGTAGGTCTGGATGTCGGCACCAACGCGAATATAATCGCTCGGCTTACTGTCCACACCGCGCACGCTAGAGACAAATCCACTCATCAGCCAACCAAGACTTGGCGTTGCCGCGGACTCGTATTGTGAAACTGATCGCCTGGTGTCGAAGCTCAGTCGGGTGAGAGAACTCAGCGCCGAGATGCCCTCGTCAATGCCCACCAATGCGTCGTCGGGATAGGCTTCCAACACGCGCACGCCATCATCCACTGCGACCGTGGTATTGAACTTCCGGTAGGTATACGCGCCACCGACCTCTAACGATAAATTCTTAGCCAGTTGTATGTTCGTAGAGACCAGGCTTCTGCTTACAGTCTGAGAGAAACGGCTTCGGACGGCATCAAAACTGTGTCCGACTCCGAAATATGCATCTTTAGGGCGAATTTCCAGCTCACTTTTAACCACGACTTCAAATGGCCACCGCTCGCCACTCGATATCTTCGCCCGGTACAACTGCCTATAACGTCCACCAAAGCTCGCCCGCAGATTGAGTTTCTCGTCTTTTCCGAAAAGCTCTCTGTGTACGAATCGAAGTCCGACATTTAGACCAAATCCGGTTTCAGTAAAAGCGACCGGATACATGCCAATCGTGCCGTCTTCGTTGAAGAATATTTGCCTACTTCTCGGCCCTATGTCGTAGCCCTCGTAGGCCCAGAGCGCCCCGCGAATGGGTGCATCCATAATTTCTAGCGCAAGTCTAGGTACGAAGAGGGCGACGCGCAGAGGCCAGAGCCAGAGCCGGCCCGGTTGTTCTTCGCGTTTGGCGATTCCGTGTGCCTCACCGGGGAGCGTTGTCGCAGGCTTGTCTACGTCCGCGTCCGTTTCTACGTCCGAGTCTGTTACTAAATTCGCGTCCGTTACTACGTCCGTTGTCCGCTTTGGTAACGGCTCAGCGCTAGCGATTGAAAGGCGAAAAAATACCGTCATCACCACCATTCCAAAGAACAACTTGTGTCGGTTTGGTGAGTGGATAGAGCGAGCGGTAGAAGCTCTTGACTGCATAGTTCCAACCCTATACCATCAATTGGCGCATCGGTGTCGAACCGATCATGTTCCGAAGGCGAGTAGTGACGATACAAATTTCTGGTGTAGTAACCCGCCTCATGGCACTAGCCTTTGCCTCGTTGCTATTTACCTGTGGCCCTCCCGGTCAGGGCATATCGTCGTGGCAACCTGATGAGTCGTCTGTTCTCCTAACAGGGCCCTACATTCTCCTTGGTGAAGAGGGCGTAGCCCACATAGCGATGAGGGTAACAAAGCCCGGAATCCCAATTGTTGAATGGAGCGTAGGTAGCGACGAGGGGCCGTATTCCCGCATGCCCGCAACAGCTAGAGGCGACCTATTTGTAGTGACTCTCACCCAGCTCCCCGCTGGCGATGTGATTCGCTACCGAGTTGTTACAGAGCAGGGCTCAACTCCATTTTACTCCTTTCGCGTTGCGGCGGGCGAGGGCGAAGCGATTCAGTTTGCCGCCTTTGGCGATACTCGAACCGGACACAGTGTTCACCGAGCCGTCATCGAAACCATGGACCGAGAGAACATCGATTTTGTGATTCACACTGGTGACATGGTGGCCAATGGTGGCCGGGTCTCAGAGTGGGAGCAGTTCTTCCAAATTGAGCGGCCACTGCTGGCTCATGTGCCAATCTTACCCAGTATTGGCAATCACGATATGAGTGGCCGGGGCAATTATCGCCACTACTTTTTGCACGACCTTTGGGCAAAAGGTAGACGCTACTATGCAAAGGACTGGGGCAACCTTCGTGTGATCGCACTTGATTCTGGAATCGAGTGTAGAGACGGCTGCAACCAGTATCAATTCGCGGAACAGGCTCTTCGAGACGCAGCGGAGAAGGATATGTTGGTCATCATATTCTTGCATTTTCCGCCATTCTCATCGGGGAAGCACGGCTCCAGTCTCGCTGTTCAAGAGCCGATTACTGCACTGGCAAAGACCTATGGAGTTGAGCTCATAATCGCCGGACACGATCACAACTACGAGCGGACAAAACCCATTGACGGTACGACCTATATTGTATCTGGTTCTGCAGGCGCGCCAATTCGCGCAGTGAACCCAAAGTGGTTTACCGCTCATGCCCGCACAGAGCCTCACTTCGTGCTTCTCAAGGTTGAAAACAATCGGATTGTATTGCGTGCAATCAATCTTCGAGGAGAAACCTTTGACACAGCAATCATTGATGCTGTTCCACCGAGGCGTTGATCTTGATGAAGCGCCCTAGTCTTTGCGTGGCGCTTCTGGCCATCTCGGTCGCCATGCCCGTGACTCCTGCTATGGCGGACGAACCTGGCGCTGAAGAAATAGCCAAGAGCAAAGAGAATTCTGCACAAGTAGAGAATAAGAAAAAGTCGCAAGAGGAGAAAATCGAGAAACTGACCACAGAGGTGTGGGTTGCCCAATCGCCACCACTCGATCTTCATTGGCACGTACTCGCACTGCCCGAGTACGCCGTAGAGATGTTCTTTGCGCCCCTTGGTCTATTTATCACGATCGTCGAGCGCTATCGGGTCGACCGGCGCGTCTACTCCCTTCTGCGAAATGATGCTGGCACAGTCGTGGTCGGACCCAAGTTTAAGATTTCTGGTTCGGACGGGATTGGCATCGGGGCTGGCCTATCTCTCAATCGCATCTTTGAAAAAAACTTCTATGTCAAAATGTCTGGTCTCTATCGGCTCAATGGCGACTATGAACTCGGAGTCAAGTACCAGCGAAATATCCCCTGGCTCGAAGGACGCTCCCTTGAATTCCGAATGGACTATGAGAGTAACGCCAATCTTCCGTATTATGGAATTGGCGAAGATTCCACCAGCGACAAGCAAGTTCTTCAGGAAGACTTCTTTGATAGCTATCTCTCCTTGG
>JAESTW010000345.1 GCA_016763395.1 Kofleriaceae bacterium | reverse complement strand
TTAAGTGTAGGGAAAATACAGGTCACGTCCGCGTTGGTGCGTGAGCAACTCGCATTCCAGGGGCTAACAGAGCGGGATTTGGGGGTAATCCTGACCTGGGCTGATGTCTGCTTGGGTGCAATGCCGGAACTGGTGGTTACCTTTTACAAACATATTACGACAAACCACAACACACTGGGCATCATCAACAAGCACACAACGGTGGAAAAACAAAAACCACTGATCATCAAATACTTGAAGACACTCTTCAAAGGATTGATTGATGATGCCTATGTCCAACAACGTGTAATTGTAGGACGAGTCCATGACAATATCGATTTGGACAGCAATTGGTATGTCGCGATGTACGAGGTCATTCGCAGCCAATTGTTGGCCGCTGTTAGACCCGAGGCGACGGCATCGGACTATCAAGAGTTCCAATCCGCACTGGGCCGGCTACTCTCTGTCGACATTTCCCTGGTTATGACAGCCCTGACCGATTCGCGTCGTGGGCGTCTAAAGGAAGCCTCAAGAGCCCAGGAACAGCAGGCGCGAGAAGCCTCAGACTTTTTGGAAGGCATGAGCGCAGCCTTGCAGTCTCTAGCCAACTACGATCTCAGTACTCGTTTCACAGGTGACTGTGGGGACGACTTTATGCCGATCAAACAGGCTTTCAATCAGGCGGTTGAAAACCTCGACAGAACTCTGATTACAGTCTCAGCAGCAAGCAAACAAGTTTATCTGATTGCCCAAAATGTAAACGTTGGTGGAGACACCCTGGCGACCACAGCAACTGAACAAGCAGGCGCGTTGGAAGAAATTTCTGCAACCTTGCGCAGTCTCGCCAGTCTCAGTACAAGCAACTCAGAGGCGTCCGAGTCCGCCTCCAAGATCGCGCAGACCGCTCAAAAACGTGCCGACGATGGTCAAGCGGGTATGACTACGCTGAGTGAAGCGATTGAGGGCATTAAGACCGCCGCAGATCAAACCGCTAAAATCGTTAAAACCATTGATGAAATCGCGTTCCAGACCAATCTCTTGGCTCTCAATGCCGCTGTCGAAGCTGCTCGTGCTGGAGACGCTGGCAAAGGCTTTGCTGTGGTTGCCGATGAAGTGCGAAGCCTGGCTCTGCGAAGTGCCGAGGCTGCTCGGACAACCGCTGGCCTAATCAGTGACACAGTCACTAGTGCCAACCGCGGTGTTGAGCTCAATGTCGAAGTAACTGGCCTACTCGATCAGGTGATTGAAGAAGTCCGCAAGATTAACGAGGTCCTGGTATCAATTCTCTCCGCGAGTAGAGATCAAGCTGGTGGCATTGTCGAACTCGACAAAACCGTCGGTCATCTCAATATTTCTACCCAGCAAAACGCGGCGACTGCGGAAGAGTCTTCGGCATCATCCTCAGAGCTGCAGCAGCACGTGGGTGAGCTGCAACGGGTTATTAGCCCCTTCACCCTCAGCAAGGGCTTGTAATCACGGGGCAGAGTCCCTGGCCGATACCTTCAGGCTCGAAATGCGTCGATAATGTGCTCTAGCTTGCCATCGGTAATTCCGATGACATCAAAGCGGCACGTAACAAAGTTGGGTGATTCGGCCCCTAGATAGACCTGCGCAACCCTGGCCACCTGCCGTTGTTTCGCAGGTCCGACTGCGTATAATGCATCGCCGTGATCTGCATCGGCCCGACTGCGCACTTCTACAAAGACTAGCTCATCTCCAACTCTTGCGATGATGTCCAGCTCGCCAAGGGAGCAAGTGTAGTTGGTCTCGACGATTGTGTAGTTCTTGGAACGCAGAAAAGCCACAGCTGCTAACTCAGCAGTGTGGCCTTTCGTTTTTTTGTCCATCCTAAGGGGCTACGCGCAATGAAACGAGTCAAGTAGAGCTGAGCCCGGGGATAGTGAAGAGAACTTATTCGCTCTTAGCAGCTGGTGCTGGCTTCTTGGCTTTTTTCTTAGCCTTCTTGCGTGCTTTGCCGCGCAGCTCAGGCTTTGCAGCCGTTGCTTCGGTAGTAGCAGCCTTACGGTGCGCACCACGCTTCTTGTTGCGGCCCTTCTTGTCCTCGTTGGTCTTGTCGTAAGCGCGCTCTTTGATACGTGCTGCTTTGCCGCTGAGGCCCCGCAGGTAGAAAAGGCGTGACTGGCGGACTTTGCCATGAGCAAGAACTTCTACAGACTCAACGTTTGGTGAGTTGTCTGCGAAGATACGCTCGACGCCGACGGTGTAAGAAATTTTGCGAACCGTGAAGCTCGAACGATTGTTCGACGAGTGACGCGCGATGCAGACACCCTCGAAAGCCTGAAGCCGCTGCTTCTCGCCTTCGCGAATCCTAACTTGGACACGAATGGTGTCACCAGCGCGAAAGTCGGGCAGAGGTTCCTGCCGCATAAATTGGTTTTCGATGTTCTGAATGAGAGTGGTTGTATTGGACATCTGTGTATTCCTTCGAAGAAAGCGATTTCTGCCAGATCTCACTACCTCCCGTCAAGGGGTAGCCTGTGATCCTTTGCCGAAGATTCGATCCAGAATTGCGGCAAGGGCCGATCGTACGCTTAGGTGATTGTAATCGCCGATGCCTTCAATAGGCATAAGCACCTGATTTGACAAAGAATATACCGAATTGTGCAAGCCCCAGCCGGTTCCCAATATAAGAATCAAGGGTGTCGCAGGATCTGCACAGCGATCGGCTAAAAGTTTTTCACAGGAGGTGCTGGGAGCCAAATCTGTGGCCTGAGCGCTCGTCGCTACCACCCAAGCTTTGTGTTTGTGCCGTTTTTCGATAGTGGCGATAGCACTTTCGATCGAGTCTTCGATCGAAACTCGGCCCAGTGCCCTGCCCCGATCGGAAGCACCACGCTGGGTAATTTCTTTGCGCCAAATGTCGACGATGCGATTCATTTTTTCGCGTTGAAGAGCGATGGGAGTCACGGGAAAGTATCCGGCAATTCCAAACGTGGCGCAGGCGCGGGCGATATCGTGGATGTCGAAATTGGTGATCGATGTAGTCACGATCTTGGCGTTGCGATCGAGCACGGGATGATGCGCGAGAACGACATAGGTGCGCGCTGCCAGATCTGATATTTGCTCTGCCTGGTTGGCGAACAATTCTGGCCGGTGAATCGCTGTCCGGCGCAAGGATTCTTCGTGTCGCCACTCTTTGATCTTGGCGTGGTGTCCCGAGAACAAAACCTCAGGAACTCCCCGGCCGCGAAACTCAGCCGGACGAGTGTACTGCGGATACTCAAGGAGCCCACTAGCAAAGCTCTCGTCGTCGGCGGATTCTGCGTGTCCGAGAACTTCGGGAACAAAGCGGGCAATTGTGTCCATTATGACCATCGCGCCCAACTCGCCTCCAGTGAGCACGTAGTCGCCAATACTAAGACTCTCGTCGATGGCGAGGTCAACCACACGCTCATCGATCCCCTCGTAACGGCCGCAGACAAAGACAATGTGTGAGTGCCCAGCAAGTTCGCGAGCGCGCTTGTGGTCGAATGTCTTGCCCACAGGAGAGAGCAGAATGCGGTGCGAGTTGTTACCGGACACGCTTTCGATTGCGGCGACAAGTGAGTCACACTTCATCACCATGCCGGGGCCTCCGCCATAAGGCGTGTCATCAACACTCTTGTGTTTGTTGGTAGCGAAATCCCGTGGGTTAACGAAGTCAACCTGCACAAGCCCCGCCTTCATTGCCCTGCCAAAGACCGAGGCCGACAAGACCGAGTCAAACATCTCGGGAAAGAGAGTGACTACGCTTATCCGCAAGCGCTATCGCTCCCACTCGGGGAGGTCGGGCGGCGGCGTCAGAATGACCACTTTGGCTTCGAGATCGATGTCCACGATAAAAGCATCGACCAGTGGCAGATAACGTTCCGTTCCACCTTGGTGAATGACCAAGCGATCTTGAACGCCGGAGATTACTTCGACGATTTCGCCCCAGTCTTCGCCGCTCTCGAGTTTTGTCTGGCAGCCAACCAGTTCGTCGAGGAGCACATCGTCGTCATCCAATTCAAGCGCATCGCGCGTGACGCAGACTTCACTGCCTACCAGGCGCTCCACCTGATCTCGAGTGGTAACCTCATCGAGCTTTAACAATGCCCCGCCACGGACGAGCCGCGCAGAAGCAATGGCGTAGACGACGTCCTTAAGTTGGACTTCAGTTACAATTTCTAATGCCTTGGAGTCGGCGTTGTACAAATGCACACGCATCTCGCCACGCACTCCGTGCGGTTTAGCGATGACTCCTATTTTTACGTCATGCATCACAATTTCACCTGCCGTGATAGCGATACTTCATTGCGAGGTGCCGCGCTAGGCAGTGACATTGCTACTCACAACATCACCAACACAGCCCTCATCAACGATTTGTCCTACTCGAGAATCTCTACCAGGATTCGTTTCCCTGGTCTTGGAGCAACCACGTTGACCACAGTGCGAATAGCTCGCGCTGTCTTGCCGCCGCGTCCGATGATCTTTCCTAGATCGTCGTCGCCGACCTCGATCTCATAGACGTTCGCATCTCGTTCTTCAACGAGAGTCACTTCTACAACATCTTGGTCTGAGACAATATTGGTCGTGAGGTAGCGAAGAAGCTCCTCAACATCAGCCTGCGATTTGGCCATATGAGTAGCCTAGGCCGCCGGTACGTCACGTTTGGCAGTTTTTGCCAATCGGTGCAGTGTCGCAGAAGGCTGACCGCCAACGCTGAGCCAGTAGTCGTAACGCTCGATGTTTAGTTCGAGAGCTTTGTTTGATGGGTTGTAGTGACCAATTTGCTCGATGAAACGACCGTCACGAGGACTTCGTGAGTTGGTTGCAACAATGCGATAAAAAGGTCGTTTTTTAGAGCCGCCTCGGGCCATTCGGATAGCAACTGCCATGATTTTGTTCTTTTCTAATGTAGTGCGTGAGTTACAAAAGTGTAAGCACGCGGAATCGGTAGATCGGAGTAAAGTAGATCGGAGTAAAGTAGGTCGGGGTCGTCTGAGTAATTGAGACGCGGCAATCTACTCGGGCACCCTCTGGGTGTCAAGCGTGCTATAGGAAAGCCATGCGCTCCATTGCCATATTGGCTTCCCTTGTATTGCTTTCGTGCTCCTCAAACTCGGGACCTCCTACCACAGGAAATCCGAAAACTCCGGTAAAACATGGGCTGACACTCTTTTTGACCGCAGAAATCCAAGGAACGACAGAACCCTGTGGTTGCACAGCGGATCCCCTCGGTGATTTGGCGAGAACAGCACAACTAATTGCCCAAGCCAGGAGTCAGGGCCCGGTTTTGGTATTTGACGGAGGTTCAACCCTGTATTCGCAAAAGCGGCTATCCGATACCAGCCGGCCCCAGGAGCAACTCAAGTCGGCGCTGATCGAAAAGTCTCTGGGAGAAATAATCAAGGTCGATGCAATGGGCTTAGGGCCCTACGACCTCGCTGACGGAGCGGCCAAGGTTCGCCCCGCAAGGCAGGCGGCCAATTTCAGCGCCAACGGTGTCGCCCTCGAGGCTCCGAAAGTTCTTGAGGCTGGTGGAATTAAAGTCGGTGTCTTTGGCCTGGTGTCGCAGGCGGCTCTGGCTGGAATCGATGGCTAGGTTAGTGATGTGAATGCGAGCGCTGCAAAGGTGGTTGCTCAGCTGAAGAGCGAAGGCGCCGAGGTGATTGTTCTCCTGGCCCACATGACACAGGCAGAAGCCAAATCGGTTGCCCAAGCGACGCCCGGTATGGACTTTATTCTTGTCTCACAGAATCTCCCGGAACCCGATGATGTGCGCGCAACAGCGATGCAAGTCGGACAGAGCTGGCTCTTTAGTCCGGCCAATCGCGGACAGGTCGTCAGTCGATTGCGATTGACCCGGCGAGAAGCGGGAAGCTTCTCTGATGCGATTGGTGAGGTGCGCGCTGGGTTTGAAATCACTCGCATTGCTACCAAACTAGACGCGCTCGATGCTGACTTGAAAAAGTGGGCGAGTGATCCGAGCGCGGACAAAGCCTTTGTGGCGACAAAGACCAAGGAAAGAGATCTGCTCGCAAAGCGCCGCGTTGCCCTGCAAAACTCCCCCTTGCAGGCTCCCGCGAGTGGTAACTACTTCACCTTGGCGCAATTGCGCATCTCCAAAGACCTCGATTGCCAACCAGAGATAGTCTCTGCGAAAAACGCTTACGACAAAGCGGCGGGCAGTGCCAACGTCAAAGCGGGTGCGGACATCAAGCCAGCGGCAGTCGCAAAAGGCGAAGCGAGTTATGTTGGCATGGAAGAGTGCGAGAACTGCCATTCAGACGCGGTCGACTTTTGGCAAACTACAAACCATTCCAAAGCGTGGGCCACCTTAGAAAAAGTCGGAAAGCAGTTCGACTTTGATTGCATCGGCTGTCACACCACCGGCTTTGACAAGCCGGGCGGTTCCAATATTGGATTCAACGAAGGCTTGCGAAACATTCAGTGCGAGCAGTGCCATGGTCCGGGAAGCATTCACGCGGAAGCAGACCTTAAGGATAAGGCGGCAACCATTGTACGTGTCCCAGAGTCCTCGGTGTGCCTCGGATGCCATACTGAAGAACACTCTGACACTTTCGAGTTTGATGCGTATTTGCGAAATATCGTGGGTGAAGGCCACGGCGCAGATCGCCGCAAGACACTTGGAGAGGGCGAAACGGGACATACGCTTCGCCAGGATGCACTCCAGAAAGCAGGGCTGAGTGTTGGCAAAAACTGTCCTAAGTAGACGCCCCCTCCTTGTACTGCTGGTAGCGGCCTTTGTGCTGAGCTGCGGTGGTCCGGTATTGCAGGCGGCCAAAGGTAGCTCTGTTACTGGTAAGGCTTCTTGGTATGGCGGCAAATTTCACGGCCGGAAAACGGCGTCCGGTGAGCGTTTTAACAAAAATGCGCTGACCGCGGCTCATCGAAAGCTTCCTTTTGGCACCAAGGTCCGAGTTACCCACTTGGGCAATGGCAAGTCTGTGATTGTGCGAATCAATGACCGCGGGCCCTTCGGCAATCGCGGGCGCATTCTCGATTTGAGCGAGGCGGCGGCAACTCGATTGGGCATGAAGCGCGCAGGCGTTGCCCGAATTAAGCTCGAAGTTTTGTCGGTGGGGAAAAAGAAGAAGTCGAGGAGGAGAAAAAGATAGCGACTATCGGGCCTACGTGCTGGGGCTATGTCCGAGCTTGGCGCTGTAGCATTTGCCACTGTGCCAAGGTTGCGGCCAGCGCGATTTCTGAGCGCAAGATGGAGTCGGAGATCGCAAAGCTGTGAAAGCCGACCTGGGTGAAGCTCTCGACTTCACGCTCGATCCAGCCACCTTCTGGGCCGATGGCAATCGTTGTTGTTCCGGCAGTGGGCTCAACTTCGTCCAGCCAGGCACACTCACCGGGATGAGCGAGAAGCTTGGTGCCCAATTGTTCGGACAAACCTTCGACGTAGGGCACAAAGTAGCGCTCAATGCCGATGGTCGGCAGCCATGAGTGCCGTCCTTGCTCGCAGCCGAGCCACAGTTCCTCGCGCATTGCTTCTAGCTCGACGAGTGGCGAATTCCAGTAGCTTTTGTGCACTCGCCATGCATTGAGAATCTCGATGTGATCGACACCAAAAGAGGCCGCGGTCTGTAGCAGGCGGCGCAGCGCTTTGGGCCGAGGCAAAGCGATGATGAGTCGGACAGTGGGCACATTGGTCGGAGCCTGGATTTTCAGATCGCCCAGAACCACCTGGTTGTGCACAATAGAGACAACCTCAGCGCTTCCCTGCCCTTCCCGTACCATGCCCACCACGATGCGATCACCCACCTTGGCCTGCAACACTTTGCGGATGTGCAAAGCCCTGCGGCCCTCGATGTGCAATGTGTCTCCGCGCTTGTCCGAAGCGTTGGCGAGTAAGAGATTCACTGAGTGTGGAACCTAATTGGACCGATTTAGCCGCCGGTAAGGGCTGTGACCGTGTCCTTGAGTCCGTCTCGCAGTGCCGTCTTTGCGCTGAAGTCAAAGCGCTCTTTGGCACGACTGACATCCGCTACCGACTTAAGAATTTCTCCTTCGCGAGATTCGCCGTGAGAAATGGTAGACTTGCCACCGCAAAACTCGTTAATGAGGGTTGCCAGGTCGTTCACGCTGGTCTCGAGTCCGGTACCGATGTTTGCCGGGCTGCCATCGCCACCTTTGGCAAAACATGCCAAGACAATCGCACGAGAGACATCGCCGACATAGACGAAGTCGCGAGTCTGCTCGCCATCGCCAAAGATAGTCAGGTCTTTACCGGCACTGCAGCGGTCGGCGAAAATCGAGATAACTCCAGAATAGGGGCTGGACGGATCTTGTCTGGGCCCATAGACGTTAAAGAAGCGAAGTGGCGCGGTGTCTATTCCGTGTACTTTGCTGTGGTAGCCGAGCCAAAATTCCACGCTCAATTTGTTGATGCCGTAAGGGCTCAGTGGCGAGCACACAAAATCTTCTCGGACAGGAAACTCTTCGACATCACCGTACACCGCCGCGGACGAGGCAAATACGATCTTCTTGACCTTCTTGCGGCGCGCGTACTCAAGCACTTGCACCGTGCCAGTGTAATTGGTGCGGACATCGCCCAGCGGGCTGTCGATGGAGTGCACCACCGAGGTCTGCGCGGCCAGATGGATGATGCGCTCGACTGGGCCCCAGCGCTCTTCGAGTGCGCTGAGTGAAGCGAAAATTCCGTCGGCGATATCGACTGTGAGAATTTCTAGACGTTCCTCCTCTTTCCATTGCGCCAAGTTCTCAAGCCTTCCGGTGGAGAAGTTGTCAATCACCGCGACTCGACAGCCTTGGTTCAAGAGGCGATCTACCGTATGAGACCCAATAAAACCGGCGCCACCGGTCACTACCACAAATGCGTTGTCACTCATCGCCGATTATCGTACCGGAGAAAGAAGTTATTACCGCAATTCTCTCAGGACAAATCGCGCTGCAAGCGAGCGACGAGCACTTCTAACGCAACTCGATTGGAGCCACCTTCGGGCACGATGAGATCGGCCCAGCGTTTGGAGGGCTCGACAAACTCTGTATGCATCGGACGTACATATTCGTAGTACTGGTTCCGGACCGAGTTAAAGCTTCGACCACGTTGCTCAATGTCTCGGCGGATTCGGCGGAAGACTCTCAGGTCGGCATCCGTGTCGACGAAGATCTTGATGTCGAAAAGTTCACGAACTCGAGGCACCGCCAAGGCCATGATGCCCTCAACGATCAATACTGGTCTTGGCTTGAGTGAGCGACTCTCAGATTTTCGCGTATGCAAAACGAAATCGTAAATGGGAAGCTCCGCACATTGGCCGCTGCGCAGTGCTTGAATGTGCTCGACCAGTAGGTCGGTTTCTAGCGCGTCGGGGTGATCGTAGTTGATGGCAGCCCGCTCCTCGTCCGAAAGATGACTCTGATCTTTATAGTACGAATCATATTCAACGATATGAGCTCGTCCTTCGGGCAGGGCTTCCGCCAACTCACGGGCGACGGTCGTTTTACCGCTGCCTGTACCGCCAGCGATTCCAACTACTAGACACTGAAATGGAGCCAAAATATATCGTACTTCCTCGAGCCTGCAAAACTCGGCAAAACCTTGCTGCCTTTAGCATTCTGATTGCGATCTCTCAAGGCATTACTGCCCCAAATTGACCGCGATCGGCATACCAGTCATCTCTACATTATTCGAGACCAGATTTAGGAAGCTGGACAAGCTGTCGAGCTGGCCGAAATACTGGCTAGCAAACGACAGGCTTCGGCGCGGGCTACCTCTGCTTCGTCGACGGAGCCGGCTAGCAAGAGTGCTTCTTCCAGTAATTTTTGGGCTTCTTGATGGAGCACTTTGGCGGCGATGGCGAGT
>JAESTW010000344.1 GCA_016763395.1 Kofleriaceae bacterium | reverse complement strand
TCCCGATACCTTGCTAGAGAGTGAGCTTTTCGGACACAAACGCGGTGCTTTTTCTGGCGCGATTGCGGACATGAAGGGTCTGATTGAGGCATCGAGCGGAGGAACCCTCTTTCTCGACGAAATCGCTGAACTCTCGCCCAAGGGGCAAGCCTCTCTCCTGCGTGTGCTAGAGCAACGCGAACTATTGCCAGTGGGAGCGACCCGGACGGTGCCCGTGGATTTGCGAGTTGTCGCCGCCACACACCGAGACCTCCTCGTCGAAGTTACAGCGGGCCGCTTTCGTGAAGACTTGTACGCGCGTCTCTCGACCTTTATAGCCCGAGTGCCGCCACTTCGAGAACGTCTGCCAGAACTCGGCTCCATCGTTGCTACCTTGTTACAGCGCCAGCAAGCCTCCTTAGCCGGCCTGTGCTTCGCGCCCGCCGCCGCCAGAGCACTCGTACACTATGGCTGGCCGCGCAACATACGAGAGCTAGAGAAATGCCTGGACTCGGCCTGTCTACTCTCGGACAGATCTCGTATCGATTTGCAACACCTCAGCGAACTAGTCCGAACCCCCAGCGGCGTATCGCCTGGCAATCTTGCAGCCGACGGTCATCGCTCCAACAGCGCCCACGCCGGTGGCATTGCACTTCAAAGCGACGATGTACGCTTACGCCAAGAGCTACTCAGGCTATTGCAGGAACACCAAGGCAACGTGACCCAAGTCGGGAAAGTCATGGGCAAGAAGCGCCAACAAATACAAAAGTGGTGCAAGCGACTCGACATCGACCCTAAGCAGTTTCGCTGAGCTTGTTGGCGGTTCGGACGGCCACACAAGTGTTTTCCGCTTCGCCTCCACTAGGTCCAACGAGATGACTGAAACAAGCTGCTCATGGTGATGCTGGTAATCCCCAGGTCACTGTAGTGCTGGTTTTCCCGGACACCGTAGGTTGTCACCATCGTCAAAAATAGTGTCTTGCGCGTCTTGGTGATGCGAGCAAAGCTGCCTCGCTTGTTGCGCAGACTTTTGGCGTAGGCCTTATCGATCACAAACTCGCTTTCACTAAACTTCATCTCGCATAGATTTACGCACCCGTCTTTGCGATTGATGACCAAATCTATCTGTGCTCCTTCATCACTCGCGTCCACGGGCCTGTGGCTCCATGACGAGTCGGTGGTCTCGACAGCGCCAATCCCGAGTGCACTTTTTAGCCATCCAACATGTTTAATACAGATTCCCTCAAACGCGATTCCGCTCCATGCTCGCCAGGCTGGACTTCCACGTAGCTTCTGCCAGTCACCGGTCGAGTCTGCACGCCCTTCAATCCACTGCAAGTAAAACAGTGAATACTCGTCGGCCAATCGGTAAATTGCCGCCCGCTTGTTCTTGCCAAACGAGCGCTGCACCATCAGGAAACCACTCTGCTCCAGCTCATCGAGGGTCTTGGTTGCGGTTCCGCCAGAGGAGAGATCTGTCCGGCCAATGATCTCGTTTCGGGTTAGACCGCTTCGCTTTGTTGCCAAAGCCCTACACACCTGCACATGCCTTTCATAATGCTCAAACAGCGATGCAAAGACGCGTTTGAACTCGTGACGCAAGATACCGTCTTTGGCAAAACAGGCTTGTTCAACGATCTGTGCCGCACTCATCCCCGGACGAGCACAGTTTAAGTAGTAGGGAATCCCCCCAAAGGCCATAAAGAGTTCAAGACATTGGTACTCGCCTAGCTGTACGCCGCGGCTTTCTAGGTATGTCCGGGTCTCTGCCAAACAGAGGGGTTCCAACAACATTTGCCGGGTCACACGATTGTGAAGCCCTCCTCTGTGATTGATGACATTGCGAATCATCCACGATGCGGCTGAGCCACAGATCACGATCAGCATATCCTGGCGTCGGCTCGCCCACGAGTTCCAAAAGTGTTCGAACGCGGAGAGAAAACCCGAGCGTTTCGTCGCAAGCCACGGCAACTCGTCAAAAAAGAGCACTCGCTTCTGAGTGTTGTCCGGAGAACTCGCTATCGCCTCATCAAGCCATTGAGAGAGTGCGGCAAATGCCATCACCCAATTGGTCGGCGTCGCGCTCGTTTCTCTGCCACTGGATCGGACAAAAGCTTGATGAAAATTTGCCAACTGTTGTTTGAGCGTAACCTCATACATTCCGGTGATCTCAAAGCTCAACTGAGAGGCCAAGTGATTGCGAATCAGAAAAGTCTTTCCGACTCGACGACGGCCGTAGACGACAAGTAACTCTGGGGCTTGCGAGCGTAAAGCCTGCTCTAACAGCTCTTTCTCCCGCACTCTCCCAACAACTTCCATGCAAACATATATAGCCAATAGTTGAATATAATTCCAATATTGGCTAAATAAACTACATATCCAGCCAGAAACAATACTTTTACGTTAATTTTGGCTGGATATAGGTAGTTCTGCGATGAACAGCCGGATTTTGCAAACTATTGACATGCTCCGGGCGCGATATATATTGGCGGCATGCGAGAACGGAGCCGTGCATTCCGAAGGATATTAGTTGGTGGAGTTCTGATACTTAGCGCGATATCCGCACTCCTTTTCTGGCATTACAGCAATGGCGATCCAAGTTCAGAAATACGATCCAAATCGTCTCCTGGACAAGGTACGCCTGCGGCCGTCCTGGCGACTGACACACGACAAATGCCAAGCTCACCGGACCGAGATCCCCAACTCATAGCAGACAAGCGAGAGGTATTACTATCAGCAATGAACCAGGTCCGCGAGCGACGAAAGCAAGAAGCTACGAAGCCCCAAAACTACCATCGCTCTATGCAGGCTCCGGCCACCTCCGACTTCGCTACGGCTGTCACGCCAACAGTTCTCAACTTGGCCAACAAGACCGATTCGGACACCGATTGGGACCGAGATCAAATCGCTCTTCTCAATCAACTCTTAGGTGAGTGTTACGACATCGCTAAAGTACAAGATCCAGAGCTCTCTGGCACCATCGGCTTGGAATTCACCTTGCGAGGCGAGCCCGATGTTGGTGGGCTGGTAGAAGGAATCGAGTTTGTTGCAGAGCACTCCAGCATCACAAACCCACAGATGCGAGAGTGCATGCAAGAATCGCTGTATGCTCTAGAATTGGATCCGCCAGTTGAAGGAGTCGAAGTCACGCGTATGATAACCATGCGTTTCTCGGACAACGAGGAGTAAGGGCATTCGCTCTTCGTTGCTCACAATACTCCCACAAAAAACTCCGATGCATCGATATGCACCGGAGTCTTCGCTCAACTATGGAAGCAACACTAGTCTTTGTTGGCCAGCGTCGCTTTTGCGTACCCTCGGTTCATCGCGGCGATGACGTCGGCATTGATTTGCTTCGGACACGCGGCTTCACACTCAAGGTGATTTGAACAGTTGCCAAACCCGGCAGCGTCCATGGTGTCTACCATGGCCAGAGTCCGTTGGTCTTTCTCCGCCTTGCCTTGTGGCAGGGTGTTGATGTGCGAAAGTTTGGCCGCTGTGAAGAGCATCGCCGAACTGTTCGGACAAGCGGCAACACACGCACCACAACCAAT
>JAESTW010000343.1 GCA_016763395.1 Kofleriaceae bacterium | reverse complement strand
CTAGCTGCGTCGCTCAAGATTCCTTCGCTCACCGTGGAAACTGGCGCGCTGGCCATAGGAGCGATCGGCGCTGGGGCTCCGTATGGTTGTGGCTGGGCATAAGGGGCTGGACCAGGCTGAGCGTATCCCATTAGCCCCTCTTGCTGCGTCCCCTCTTGCTGCGTCCCCTCTTGATTGTCTGCATAGGCTGTCGCCGAATAACAAACGCCAACCAAGACCCCACAAAAAACGTTTCTAAAATTCATGCGGAGAAGATACTCAATCGCTACCCCAATTGGGTGTGGACATGTCACAAAGATGGGGAAAATTCGCAAGTATTCTAGGGAACCGGTGTCAGAAGCAGTGCTGTGCGTACAAATATTGCCGGGTCTCCTCCGCCCAAACTGGTAGGTCTCACTCGGGAATTTTGCGCTGATGCGTTCTTGTGACGCCGCCGTGCTCGCTCTATTATCTGTATTTTTGGAGTCGAATCAGGTGGTAGATACCCTCAGAAAAGGTAGCACGTAGTTCAACTCTTGGATTTTCTTGAATTGATATCTACACCAACGACATTGTTTTTTTCGATTTCCCGGACGTTTCAATGCCGCTGCGCTGAGAAGACGTCGCTACGATTGTAGCTAATGCTACTTAGTCCAAGGGTATGTCGGTGACAACGATGGCTGTCGGCGATAAGGATTGTAGTGAACCAAACGCGACGCCACCACTTCCGACCTCAAGGCTACTGATTTCTGGACGCAACCAAACGCCATCGACAAATTGCTCAATATGGGCGCGTTGCGTACTGGAATCAAAGCTATCGCCTATCTCAAAGGTCATTGAGGCAGAGGCTGTGAGTAACAACTCAGGAGAGAAGACGAGGACGTCGTTAAGAGCGTTTTCTCTGGGAGCAAAATCAGCGATGCTTCCGAGAGAAAGGCTGACTTCAACTTCCGTCTCTACCGCTCCTTCCGGAAAAGTAATTCCGGTCTCTGTGCCTTCCAGTTGCAGGCTACCTCCTTGAGTGGGCGAAATAGTGGAGCTAATCCCGCCAGCATCATCACCACCGCATGCAACGAGAAAAACTAGGCCAATAATCGAAGTATTTATGATGTTCATCCGGCGTCGCATTTCAATATGTGCGCCACATATGCTCCAAACAATTCTAATTACATACACATGGTTTGCGGCGAAAAATTGAAAAGAACCTCAGAATTCTGGTTTTGATCAAGTTGAATGTCTCTGCTGGTTCCTCCCAATGTGCAGAGTTGATTCCAAAAAGATCTAGTCCGACGACATCGGCATGTTGCCAGAGAAACCAGTCGACTCATTGCGCAGGAAGACCATAGGTCGTGTCCTAAATAACGATGAAGTTCTTTACTCTCTGTACGTTACTATTCTTCGCCGGACTTGGTGTACTCGGCTGTGATAGCTCAAACACCGGACTTGCTGGTAGTCCTGACAACCCCGATGAGTTCATTGTCCTCAACTGCGATGGTTTCTTCGACTCGGGGGACTATTCGTCCATGTGTTTTGTCGAAGGAGTGACACCCATTTACAGAAGCGAGGACTTCGGCTGCCTGACTAGACTTGGAATTCGGCCAGACTCCGCTGGTTCTGAGGCCGGGACCACAGAGATCAGCGTCACATTCCTCGATGGTGTGAGCTCTGCTATCGCGTCCGACGTGTTTGCCGATGACAAAGAGCGGTCCGCTGATGAGATCGGTGGAACGGTCATGGACATCAGTGGAATTGGCGACGAGGCTTATGTTCTCGATGTGGAAGAAGACAATGTTGGCAGCAAGTATTTGCTAGTTAGATACCGAAACCTGCTCCTCTCATTTCGAACAGACTACACGTTGACGAATCAACCTTCGTGTAGTCATACGAATTCTGAATTCGAAAAGCTGTCCAAACTCGTCATCGAGAATATTGATGCGAACCGCCAGTAGCTCACTGGGCTTGCCAACTGCTAAGGTCGCTCAACTCCATGCACAAGATCATTACCGTCGTCGTCGTGTCGTTTCTCTTGTCAGCGTTCGCAGCGTGTGACGACAAGCCCAAGAAAACGGTTGCCCAGAAATTCGCACAGGAGCATCAAGTTGAACTCACGACCTTTCGTACCCAACTCACGACCATCACCGCTGCCGCCAAAGCTCGCGCGCCCCTTCAAAACGACGGCTTTTCAGAAAAAGTGCAGCTGAACACCAAGAAGCATGACGTAATTAGCAGTACCGAGGCTGGTAATACCAGAATTTGGCAGCTCGCAACTCTGCTGGACATCAACGCCTTTCCAGACATTCGGCTCGGCGCCAACATGAGCGATCTCAACGAGCTCAATAAATGGATTCCAGATCAAGAGAAAACACGTCCGCCCGATGTGCGACGAATGGAGAGTATCATGAAGCTAGAATACATCTTGGTGCTTCGTGTCCTCGAGTCCAAGGCCGCTAAGCAGGCTGAGAACGACTCCTTCACAGTTGGTTACATTAAAGCGGACGCGTACCTCTACCGGCTCAAGGACGCCAAATACCTTGGTGGTGTTCGCTTCGGGGCCACGAGTTCCAATACCATTGAGCTTCGTGGCGCCGCCGCCACAGCCAAGGGCCTCGACCGCGACATGTCGATCGACATCGACTTGAGCTTGCGGGCGGAAAAGTCCCTAGGCAAAGCTCTCATGGCTGCCGCCCCCAACACAATCACATACCATTAGACAGGCTACCGAGCGGACGTCGTTTTCGAAGGCTTCTTGGGTAACTCGGCGATGAGCTCGACAAGGGAGAGCCCATAGGCTTCCTGGGCCCGTGAATGGGCATTCACCGCGTCACGTTTACCGTTTTTATTTGAGCCCGAAGTCTAAGAATTTCACCAATCGGCATTGCCCCCACTACGAGCCGGCAGACTGCTTCAAACGCGTCCGACGATTGGGGGCAGCGGGAATCATTCCTGCCGACTCGATTTTGAGAAGCCCAATGCGTTGCATGACAATACACGCCCCATAGCCAAGATCTACCTCATTAGAGGTATAAGAGAATTTCGCGGATGCGGGGTATTGATGATGGTTATTCTGAAATCCCTCACCACCTACAAGCCACGCTACTATGTGATGGTTTCGAGAGTCATCATTGGTATCAAAATTTCGTCCACCCCGTGCGTGTCCTAGGGAATTCACCAATCCACCTTGTATGGGATGGCTCATGATTCCAAAGAAGTAGCAGAGCGGCAGCAACCAACCGCCAACGATAAGGCCAAGGGATACTGCAATCACGATGTGAAGAACATAAGGGAGGTACCAGAGGCCTCGGCGGTTGAGCCACGACAATTCAAAATCGAGCCCGGCAGTAAAGCGCGTATACTTTTTGTCCTTGCGCATCAAGCCAATGATGACGCGCTTGTAGCTCTTGAGTTGCTCCATGGGGATACCTAGGAGGCCGACATTCTTAGGGCTGTGCGGGTCCTTCTCGCTATCAGAATAGGCATGGTGCATGCGGTGCATTACGGACCATGCCTTGGGATCGAGACCTGTGAGCCAGCTGCCGCCTTCGATGACCAAGCGACGCAAGCCGGGTGAAAGGGTTACCGCCCCATGGGCAAGTCCCCGATGATAACCAATCGTTATCATTAAGACTTTGGCGATATAGGCCAGAACAAACACGGTTAAACATATGAAATACTAGGACATTGATTTTCTTTCTTACGGTTACGTAGGCGTAACTTAACAGATCGTATGTTACGGTCAAGTAACTTCTACAATAACGGGCGTGACTCAAATCATGGCAAAAGTAAAACGACTCACCGCGGGGGCCCGACGTGCCCAACTCATCGCCACCGGGCGCGCTGTCTTTGCAAAGCGTGGGTACAACGCGACCACTGTTGAGGAAATCGCCAGAGCCGCCGGTGTTTCCAAGCCCATCGTGTACGAACACTTCGGAGGCAAAGAAGGACTCTACGCGGTGGTTGTCGACCGTGAAATGGAAGCCCTTCACAGCCGAATGATCAAGGTCATTTCCTCGGGAACCCCTAGACATCGCTACGAGCAGGCCGTCCTGGCCCTGCTCACCTACGTGCAAGATCAGCCTGACGGCTTTGCTCTCCTCACTCGCGATGCCCCAATGTACGCAGGCGGCCAAGGCATGCCGGCTGTCATTAACGAACTAGGAGTACGTGTTGGTGACATCTTTCGCGAACAATTTACCCGCGCCGGCCTGGATGCCCGCGTTGCTCCCATCTACGCCCATTCCCTTATCGGCATGGTCGTCCTGGCAGGACAGTGGTGGAGTGATCAGCAAGAGTTCAGCAAAGAAGAGGTCGCCAGTCATGTAGCCGCCATCGGCTGGATGGGCCTTCGCCACCTCCCAGCCAAGATCGAGCCCCTCATTTCTCCGTCCCAAGACACTAAGAACAACTCCAACTCCTAGGGCACAAAGTGCAGCGCCCCCGAGCTACCGGTCGAGGTCCTTTTCAGGCTTTATGGTACCAATCGCCAAAAACACGATGGCTACTGCCCATCTAGCTTTTTTGTCCGGCGCGAGCCACACAGTCAGAAAACCATCGAAGGG
>JAESTW010000342.1 GCA_016763395.1 Kofleriaceae bacterium | reverse complement strand
TTCCTCCCCCGGACTGCCAGCGCCAGGCCCAGTCTCGGCATGGCGCCAGATCCGGCCAAAGCTCACCAATGTCCGAGCGGCTCGCTTCTTCCTTAACAGCTCGAGAATCTTCTGCCTTCATGCGTAGGGAGTCTGCACTCATCGAACGCCGCCACTCTTCAAATTCTGAGATACTCAGAACCACAACTTCACCTCGCATTTGATAGTGGTGAACACCGCAGTGTTGGGCACAGGCGATTTCGTATCGCCCCAGAGTCTTCGCGCGAAACCAGCCCAGTCCGACTGCCCCGGGAATCACGTCCTGCTTGATCCGAAAATTCGGCAAATAAAAGGAGTGCACAACATCCATCGACCCAAGTTCAAATACAATCGCCCGGCCGATCGGTACGACGAGTTCGGACACGGTATAGATATCATCATCAGTATCAAACCTTCCGTCTTGTCCAGCATAGCGAACGTCCCACGCCCACTGCCGAGCACCGATTTGCACCCGTACGCTGTCCACTTCAGCCAGCGCCTCATCTACCCTGAGGATACTTCCATGCAAATCCTTGTTGGATTTGTAGAGTAAATACCCATCCACCACGAAGAGCACAATCGCCGCCATCGCCAGTGGTACGGCACGCTCTCGCCAAGTGGTCCCATGGGTATATCGCACGCTTTTACTGCGGCGATCTCGAATCAGAGAAACACCGAGCCAGACGATAATGACTGCGCTCAATATCAGCGTCGTCACATTGGCGAAATGCAGTATTGCGTCTATCCGGTAGCCTTCTGCCGAAGCGTCGGTGGGCAGAGTGAAAGATAGCCCGCCGAGCAATTGTTCACTGCTCATACGCCCCACTTTCTCCGGTACGGAGCAAACGCCGAATTACCAAGACACCAACGCTGCCCGCCACTACCGGCAACGCCAACATCGAGACCAGCATCAGAGTCTGTCCGGAACTGCCCTGATCTAGCGCACATGTTCCACAGGCAAGAGCCCTACCCTCAAGCACTAGCAATGGCAAGATTGGGAGAATGTATGAAAGAGGAAAGCGCACTATCATCAGAGTAAATAGAACAGGGTGAAAATGAAGAGCCAGAGCCCGTCGACAAAATGCCAGTAGACCGAGAGAGGCCCCAGGGGAAGATCCTTGCGCGAAAGCGACCACAGCAAAGCAATCATTCCCGCGGCCACGTGTACAAGATGATAGGCGCTCACGACAACGAAGCTCTCAAGTCCAGGCACAATCGCAACGCCCGGCGAACTCGCCCCGAATATGTCTTGGTACTCAAAATACTGCAGGCCGAGGAAGAGTGCGGACAAAAGCGCCGACAGAAGAATAAGTGCACGTCTGGCTTTGACGAGTGAGCGAGCGGCTATCAAGCACACGCTGATCGCCACCAAAATCACGGTAGCGATGACACCTGTGCTCAGCGTTAGCAACCCGGCATTCGAAAACTCCTCAGAACTCGTCCGAAGCGCCATAACCGTTGTTAGTAGGGCCGCAAACCCAATAGCATCCGACAACATGAAGACCCAAATCCCGACCATATTGCGGCTTCGAATTGAAATCGAAGTGTTGGAAACCGGGGTGCTCATTTCGGCGGCAGCTTACCCACCAAATTGCCCAAACTGATACCACTGAGGTCCCCTTGCGACATCCTGACGCACTTGATTTTTGCGTCCTGGCTCCATAGATTGCCCCCATGCATGTAACTCCAGCTCGCGCTCGCGCCACAGTCATTTCCATGGCCACAATTTGGCTAGCGCTGACCATCAGCGTGAGCTCGGCCAGTATACTTGGCTGCGCTAAAAAATCAGATGCAGAAGAGCGGGTCAAGGCGCTAGAGATCTATGGAACTATCCCGGCCTTTTCTTTTCAAACCCAAGAAGCTGTGACATTCACCGACGAGAACATGCGGGGACATGTGACCATCGCCAACTTCATCTTCACTCGCTGCCCAACAATCTGCCCGGTCTTTACGATGAAAATGCAGAGAATTGGCGAAGACACTAGTGCCAAGGTGCACCTGATTTCCTTTAGCGTCGACCCAGAGTACGACACCCCGGCGAGACTTCTCTCCTACTCCAAGGATTACGATGCGGATCCCAAGCGCTGGCACTTTCTTACTGGCGACTCCGAGGCGGTCAAAGAGGTGGTTGAGGGCGCTTTGAAGATCTCGATGGAGCGAAACGGAGAAGATGAACACGGAGTTCCCGATATTGTGCACGGAAGTCATTTTGTCCTCTTTGATTCCAAGGGTAATATCCGCGGCTACTACAATTCGGACGATGTTCAGCGGATAGACGCCTTGCGCGCCGATGCGGAGGCACTCGTTCTACTCGACAAGTAAACGCATGCCAGAAGAAGTAACCCCACCCGATTCCAGCTCTCCCGACAGCTCTCCGACGGGTTTGCCGCCACATATGAGTGTTCTTTCCGGCATGCTAATGGGAGGCGCTGATGCCATTCCCGGTGTCTCCGGCGGCACTATTGCACTCATTTTGGGAATCTACGATCGATTCATTGAGTCACTACACCAAGTTGTCCGGGCACCATTTTCCTTTCGAAAACCCGAGGAGCGCAAGAAACTCGGCGATGCACTGCGCTTTTTGATTCCCTTGGGCATCGGCGTTGCCATTGCATATGTACTGGTAACCAAACTGCTGGTCGGCAAGACCGAGAACCCCGGGCTGATGATTCGTCCGGACACCGCCCCGGCGTGCTACGCATTTTTCTTTGGGCTTGTTCTTGTGAGTTTACGCGAGCCGTGGAAACGCATTTCCAATGTCAGCGCCAGCCATTTCGCGATGGCCATACTCGGCTGCGTTGCTGCCGCACTCTTCGCCGGACTGCCTCACTCGACCCAAGAACCGGCCAAGTGGATGTTGCTGCTCGGCGGCGCCGGCGCCATCAGCGTAATGGTCATGCCCGGAGTTAGTGGTTCGCTTCTTCTGGTCATCCTCGGACAATACCAACCTATCGTCAATGCCATTCACGATCGCAACTTCGGCATGGTGTCTGTATTCTTGGCCGGAATCGTCCTGGGGATAATTACCTTTGTGCCACTCTTGCGCAGCCTGTTGAAGCGTCATCACGACTTGACCATGGCCGGGCTCACCGGACTAATGGCCGGATCGCTCCGAGCGCTGTGGCCCTGGAAAGATGGCTATGACGTGAAAGCATCCCAAATGACCAATACGGGCATTGACGGGCACATCCCTGCTATCGTCATTGCCGCGCTTTGCGGCGCTGCCATCGTCTTTTTGTTGGCCCTCTTCGAGCGCAAGCTCACCCAGGCAGG
>JAESTW010000341.1 GCA_016763395.1 Kofleriaceae bacterium | reverse complement strand
CCGAGACCATATCGGCCGGAATACCGACAGACACTTCTAGTTCTCCGCCTCGCGAAACAATGATGATGGGTTGCCCCGCTGCCACGCTCTCCCCTTGCTTGCTTGAAACGGAGTTGACGACACCTGCAAATGGCGATTTTAGTACAGCGTAGCCTTGCTGGTTTCGCGCTTGCTTAACCACTTGGCTTGCAGCGGATTGCTGGGCTTTAGCAGCCTGCAAGGTGCTTCTCGCCCCTTCATAATCAGCTTGGCTCGATGTACCAGATTCGAAGAGACGTTCAACCCGGTTAAACGTGTTTTGAGCGGCATCTCGTTGTGACTTTGCACTCTGAAAATTGGCCTGTGCCTGGCTTAGGGCGACGGCGTAGTCGCTATCGTCTAGCTTGCCGATGAGTTGGCCCTTCTTGACCGTGTCACCCATTTTGACGTTCAAGACAGCGAGAGTCCCGCCAACGCGAAACGACAAGAGGGTTGCATCGCGAGCAATGATAGATCCTGAAATCGCGGGGGCAACACTCACGCCAGAGGCGCCAACGGTCGCGTACTTTACGGGGCGCAGTTTTGCCGTAGGCTTCTCTGTGCTCTTCGAGCAAGCCATTATGCAGAAGGACATAGCCAAGAGCAAAGTGGCGCGAGCCACCCGTGTTGGGAAGTCCAGAACAGTGAATTCGACTGGTTGAGGCTCTGAAATATTTCGCATGCTGTATATACCTACCTACGGTTTGGTGGACGATATAGTGCTGCTGTCTTGGTCTTGCAACCCCAATCACCATAATTGGTCGAAGTAGCCTCACCGCCTCTCGCTGAGTCTGGTCAGGCGGTTTAGCGGCGGCGGATCTGCTGGTCAGGCATGCCTAATGGCGACTCGCTCAAACAGTAACCTAATGATTTTACTGACCATTTCTCGTCGTGAACCATTAGCATATATATTGCATAAAACAGTGCAGATGCTCATTAAGTACAGTCTGCTACTGCTCATCGCGTGCAGTGCATGTGTTTCCGAAGGTCCTCCCGTCACTCCCTTTGAGCCGTCCGACCCATGTGTTGAGGTTAAGCAATACATCGCGGAAGACTGTGTAATCGACAACTCCTTCATCGCCTCGGCTGAGTGCGACCCCCTCACGATTGGCGAGCTACTGGTCGAAGCGTGTCCGGAACTGGCGTCCGGCGAAACAGATCTACAACTGTGTGAATTGGGAATATCCGCCAATTGTCCGACGGAAGAACTACCTGAACTTCCTGTCGAGCCCGAATGCAGCTCGTACATTGAATTGGACGGACAAGACGCCTGTAGCTACTACCTGTGCAAAGAGCAGCAAATAGGCGAGGACGAGCGCTGCGGCGATAGCGGGTATTACACCGACTACGGATACAAGTACTGCAACCTGTTTCAGGAGACCGCCAAAGAACGACTGAGCCCTGAAGGAGTCGAGTGGGTCAACCAAGTCATGCCTTGCCTGATGTACGCCATTGAAGATGAAGTTGGCGACACCGACTCGTGTGACGAAATCCTAGAAACAGCTTTTGATTCTCATCCTGAGTGCTACGTTGACGCCGGTTTCTGTGAGCTTCCATGGGAGGACATGGCTTGGGTGTTTCTAACGGTAGAACTCTCAGACTTCGACTTTCAACAAGTTTTGATAACTGGCATCGGCTGCCTTTCTGAGTGGCGATAGCGCCAAGAGTTATCCACAGGGAATCTGAGAATCGGTACTTCGTCCCCAAACTCCCGGGCAGATACTCAGAATGGCCTTTCCTGGCCGTGAAGCATTTTTTGTGTTTCGGCAGCCTGGCATTTATCTGGTCTATTCACGCACACTCATGGTGATGAGAATATCAATGTTACTGAGTCTAACGGTCGTCGCTTTGTTAGCTTGCAAGTCAGACAAAGCTCCAGCAGCAGAGTGTACTGAGCTCGTGGAACTCATCGAGTCGGAGTGCTCGCATCGAGCTCAAGAGGACACGCCGCAGGACAAGTTGTGTCAGGAACTTCAAGTGGACACTGCTGCGTTTGAGAGACAGGAGTCGCCGGACGCTGTGCATTGCGAGGCTCGCCATCAGCATTATCTCAGCAACCGGTGCGTCGATGAGTGTAGCGGTTCTTCTAGCTGTTCCAAAGATGGCCTAGCGGTTGTAGCGTGTTTTGACCTCAACAAGGATGGCTGCTTACAACGGCTGCGCCAGGAGTGTGGCACGGTTTGCAAGGAAGCCATTTGCGATCTTGAATTTAAGCAATCCGAGCATGAAGAGGAAGGGATATACGCGGTCACAAGTCGTTGGGGCATGCTCACGCCCGGCAAGACGATTGAGGATGGCTATGCCGAGTTCGGACCTGACAAAATACTGCTAGCTGATTCCACCGGATTAGTGATTTTCGTCAGCCAGTGGCGAGAGAGTTTGTACGGCATGAAGGTCGATGGCACGCTGACTGCGGGCAACTTAAAATACACGTCCAGCGCTGGTACTCCCCCTGTGCTCCATAGAGCTGGCGATGGCTATGTATCGTGGCTAGCGTATTTTCAGACTGAGACCTACGACAAGCAGGATGTCAAGCTGGTTATCGATGTGTCCCGGTTCGACCGCCATGGCAAAAAACAAGAAACTAAGGTGTCGTGGGATGAACTTCGAATCCAAAAAACCGCTGAGTCCCATTCTAGCCTCTTTATTCAGCCATCTAAATGAGGTGATTACACTCTTGTCCGGGTAGAGCTGCTGGGCCCCTTAGGTCAGGATAGCGCCCACCCGACGCTTGCCCTAGTGTAGGGGCACTGGAGAATCAATCATAGGTACGAGTTGTTCTAGAACCTTCTCCGGTGCCAGGTACGCTGGGTTGCTGCGCATGAGGCTGCGGCCATCACAGACCTCGGTGATCGCAGTCACTACCGCGTTCACGTCCGAGTCGGAAACTTGCGTGACCGGGTGTTCCGCGAAGAGTAGGCTCTTGGGGTGGATTCGGCCCTTATCAATGGCAGGAGCGATTCGCCCCTTGCAGCAACAAGCTGCCTCTGTGTTGACAATGCCGCAGCTGGACTGCACAAACCGATTGATGCGCTCACGGGCACGGGATAAACGCTTGCGGTAGGTGGCGGGGCTGACCTCCAAGCAATGAGCGGCTTCTGTGCCACTGAGTTCGAGAATATCCCCGAGCAAGTACGCGATGCGGTGGTCGCGATCGAGGCAGAGAAGCATGGCTTGTGTGCAGGCGATTTTGACTTCGCGTTGCAAGATGGCTCGCTCACCGGCGTTGAGTTCTGTTGGTGCCTCCTCCACAAGGCCGTCGAGAAGGTCTTCGCCAAACTCATCAAAGGAAAGGGTGTGCGCCTCCGCTCGGCCTCGCTTGACGTTCAAGAGCGCGCGAACGGCAACTCGGTAGACCCAGGTTCGAAATCCTGATCGCCCCTCGAAGGTGCCCAGTCCGGTCACCACACGAATGAGAATTTCTTGGGTGGCATCCTCCGCATCGCTGGGGTGCCAGAGCATTCGCAACGCGAGGCCGTACACATCGTCTTTGATCTTGTGCAACAGGCGATCGAGGGCGGCGGCATCGCCATCTCGGGCGCGGCTCACCAGGGTTTCTAGGGATGGAGTTGTCATCAGTCTTTGGACACGGGTACCACCAGTTTTGTGACCGGCGTGGAGCACTATTTTAGCGATTTCTTTTTGTGATCAGCCAGTCACAAACGTCGAAGTCTGGGTGTCTAAAGATGCAAATGAACATTAAGCCAGTCAAAACACTGCTCATGGGGGCTTGCCTACTCGTGGGCTGCACTCACAACGACCTTGGATCAAAGAACACACACAACAACAAAGGAACGCTATACATGGAAAACGCAGAAGAAGAAGTAATCAAAGCCGTGGAGACGATGACAGCAGCATTTCACGCCGGCGACATCGAGGGGGTGATGGCGAGTTATGAGGAGCAGGCAACTGTGGTCTTCGAACCCGGCAAACCGGTCAGCGATAGGACCGCACTACGCCAGGGGTTCACCCAATTCTTCGCTTTACAGCCGCGATTCACCTACAGCGGACACGAGGTTTTTGTGGCCGGCGATACGGCCATGCACATCGCGCCCTGGACCATGCAGGGCACCACACCCGATGGCACGGCGATAGAACAGAGCGGACTCTCAGTGGCGGTCTTGCGCCGTCAGGCGGATGGCCGTTGGCTCATGGTGCTCGACGACCCTCACGGCCAGCACCTCACTAGCGGGCCCTCAAAGCTGTAGCGCTCTTCAATTCGATGCATCCATTTGCCCCACCTTGAACACTATGATTTTCGACTATGAAAATCGCAAGCTTCATCTCGTATTGCCTGGCCTTCACGTTCTCCTGCCTTCTGGTTTCGTCATGTAGTGACGATACCGATGCCGATGCCTTGGGCGTCGCGGCAGAATGTACTGCCAGCGAGGAGTGTGATGTCGCCAATAATCAGATCTGCTTACTGGACTTCAAAGGCGGCTATTGTGGGATCATCGACTGCACTGCCGACGCTGAATGTCCTGAAAACTCGGCGTGTGTTGCCCATACCGACGGT
>JAESTW010000340.1 GCA_016763395.1 Kofleriaceae bacterium | reverse complement strand
TACTCTTGAATGTCAAATTGTTCGATACTGTTTGAGCGCGAAAGGGGAGCGTCGGCCAGCTAACTCCACTCACGTTCGATAGGCGCAAGGTTGTAACGTATCCATTCTCGTCGGTGGTATAGATCCAGTAGCCATGACCACCAAGGTCACGAAAGCGAGGGCGGCCATCACCAACGGAAATGCGAGGTACTTCGGATATTTCGGTGACTAGGCCAACATCATCCATCGAAAAACGAGGCGCAACAAAGCCACCGCCACGTAGCGGAATGGTTAACAAGTCGCTCGTGCCGACTACGTTGATAATGTTATCGGTGCTTGCCAAAATGCGTCCGACCTCGGGCAGAGTTGCCTCGATGGCAGTGTTCTGAGGCAACTCGTTTTCGAAGGTGACGAGACCACAACCATCGACAAATCCGCTTTGATATACAGCCATCGCATCTTGCCCCTGGGCGCGTAGCTTGAGATCGGCGAGGGCGGCAAAGCGCTTTGGATAGCAAACCAGAAAGCCATTGCCATGACGCTGGGCGCGAAATGCAAAAGAGGAAGGTAGATCAAAGTCAGTGTCGATCGCCGGTACTTTGACAAAGGGAACTGTCGAAACGATGGACTCTGGGACATTGACTGAGAGCGCGATGCCGCTGGGATGCCTAACCGCGCCTGTGAATAGGCCATCGTCAACGGGCGCAGCATGAGCGACTATACTTGAGCGAACTTCGTCGCCATCAGTATCAATTTTTAAGACAACACCATCGATACGAGCAAGTAAGACCTCTCGTCCATCATCATGAGTTCGGACAGAATGTCGTCCGGGGATAAACCATGACTCGCCACCGAGCTGAGGCTGAGAGCCTTCGATGGTATTGGCCGTGATCCAGGCATCATCGACGGTGAGATAGCGTAGAGGCGCAGACTCAGAATCGAAATCCATACCGATTCGCAAGTGGCCTTCTGCCGCGTCGTCGTAGGCTGCCGTGTGAGTTGTCCGGTATATCTCGAATATTTCTGACTGAACTGCATTGCCAGCAGCATCAATTAGCGGAATTATGCTACTTACGTTGAGTTGGACCCGTTCAAACGCACGAAGCACCCCATCTACAAAGTGCGGGAGCGAGTAGGCTACATCGACACTTCCATTCACATCGAAATCAATACCGTCCTTGAACCAGAGTACTCCACCGGACCCGATCGGCGTTGCCAGGGCAGGAGACGAAAAGAGACGCGAGTCGCCGAGGCCGGGGAAGACGTTCACCGGACAGGTACCAACACTGGGGATTCGGATCTCTGCCTCTTCAATAGTGGTTGTGAGCTGTCCGGACGGTTCGACGAGCATACAGTGATCTGCATCGCGAAAGTCAAAGGCCTGCGCGCCAACGGGCTTGTAGAATGCACGAGCGGTGAAGACAAAGGGAGCACCTTCGACATCGATGGCACCAAGGTCATAAATCCCGGCTGAGACACGCGGTGTATTGCTGTCGAAAAGAGTTGGAGTCTGCGCGCTGGGGAGCTGGAAGGTGTCATTTGTACTACTATCATCACCTACAACAACGACACCGCTATTGAGAGAACCAGTCTGTGGGCCGAGTCCTTCGGCGAACACAAAACTCAGCATGTACCCGTCGGTCTCTCGCACCAGAGTTACCGTCCAAGTGGTCTTACTTCCGAATATAGTGTCTTGTTGCCCGGACGTCGTGACGCTTGCGATGAACCCGTCCGATGTCCGCCATGACATGCCGTTGCGGATGCTAGCGGGCAGAATTACGAGAGGCGCACTCGGCTCGCCTTCAGCTACCGATGAAACCAAGGCCAGGCCGTACTCACTCTTGGTCCAGCGCTGCACATCAGTGATCTGTGTCCTGGGTTGAATAAAGGCCCGAGGCGTTTCAAGCAAGAGCACACGGTAGATATCACCGTGTTTGGATTCGACGGAGTAAGAACCCTCCATGTAACTACCGGCGTTGAGGGGCCAAACCAGTTCAACATTCGCTTCGCCCGAGCCCTCATCAATCAGCTCAAAGACGGCGGGTTTAACGCTTGTCTCTGGAGCTTTGGGATCGCCGCCGCAAGCAAACCAAAACATGAGACCAAGACAGAACCAGCGCATGGAGCTAAGAGTAACTGGGAGGCTCTATCGGTGGGAAGGGAAAAGCGCACAGAAGCTGCTCGCTGTGTCAGACGCCCAGAACGCTCGCTAGATCGGAAGCAGAACTTGTAGCCCAGGTTGACTCACTTGTGCACGTTCTTTTCTCACCGAGGAGCGGTACCGCGCCGGTTGTACGGGTGTTGGCATGGGGCCACCGGACCAGCCTTGCAGGAGGAAGGAGCGCTGTTCGCAGCTGCGCTTGCCATCTCGGATTTGCTCGATTCTATCGATTGCAGTTCGGACAGAATCGTTCGATGGCTTTTGCCCTTGCGAATCAAGTAGCGTAGCCTCTTCCAATGCTGGCTCGCACTCTTGATCGATACACAGCGCGATGGAGACAATTGCTTGCTCTAGCTCTGTTGCCAGTAGCGCCTGATGCAATGACTTCAGTAGGTGAGCACTGTCCAAGCTGGGCTCTGCGGAGTCAATCTTGACTTCAGAATAGTTCTCGTCATCAGTATAGAGACGCAATGTCATCGCTGCTGCCGCCATGCCTCTGCCCTGCAAACGATCGCAGGCTCTGTCAGTAAGCGGACGTAGGCTAAAAGCCAGAGCTTGCAAGTCGGCAATACCAGACTCAAAACTCATGCTCTCAACAAGTACACCTGAGGGAGCGAAACCGTGGAGAAATGTCGGCCCTTCGCCTTGGGCAAGTCTGCGGAAGTCAACGCCCTCACGAACCCAGCGATGGCCGTGAGAAGGAGGTGGCAACTCGGCAAAGTCACCCAAAGTCTTTATGCCGAGAGTCTCCAGCATTTGCTGTACATCTTTGTTTAGCCCCAGAAGATCGATGGACTTGGGAGCGAGAAAAGCTGCGTTGCCTCCACGTGGGATTGTCCGGCAATCTTCTGCGAATAGTTCTCCGGGCTTTTTTACTTGCGACTCTCGTGCTGCCACCCATGCAGTAAAGCGGTTGTCCGCGATTCCCACTCGGGCTCGGTAGCCCTGTTTGTCCAGCAGATTCAGTAGTTTGTTGCCAAAGCTGTCTCCCCGAGAGTTTTTGGGAACTCGGACATACATTGCCATGTGAGGGCTGTTTTCGTCTTGGTCTTCAGACTCGCCGCCAATATCAATAGTGAGCGAGAGAGTGAGGAAGCTCTCGGCAAGGGCTTGGAAGGCCCGTTGATACAAGGCTGCATCGGCGTTGACAAACTCCACCATTGGAGCGAGCGTTCGTGCTTTGCTGGCGCTCATTCCGACTCGTAGTCCAAGCTCCCAAGCTGCCTTAGAACAGACCAAGATCTTCTTGCTTCCGCTGACCCCACTTCTCTGAAGCACCACAAACGCTCGTCCTGCTCGAAAGGGGGCTTGACGAATATGCGCTTGGAGGGCGAAAGAAGGTAGATAGACACACGCGATTCTCATGAGTTAAGGAATAACATACTGGTCTGATGTTCAGTACTGTTAATTTGTCTAGCACTATCATGGATTGCAATAAAAACAGATGGTTATGGGTTTTAAAGTATTTTATCGTTGGAGATCGCAGCCACAAAAAGTCGTTTTCCTAAATCTCGCAGCATCTGTGCATCCTCCTGCACCTCCGACCATTCGCCGGGAATGGCATCGACTCCGGGAGTTTTCCCCAACACCTATCGAAGTCGTTTGAGCGTCCAGCGCATGCACTCGTAACTGCGTCGTACAAAGGGGGCGAGCGTCAGGCCCTAAATACTGGCGGACAGCCATCAAATGTGATGGCCGTCGTCCGGAAAGTCTGGGACTAGCCCAAGGTTTGAGCGTATGCGTCGTTGTTAAAACCGACGAGTAATGTCTTGCCGCGGCGCAGAGTGGGCGCCCTAAGAGTTTTACTTCGTCCGAGGACAAGCGCCAGTATCTCGTCGTCGGTCGGTAGATCGCTTCCAGACATCTTGTAACTGAGAACTTTTTGCCCTCGCGCAATCACAAGAGTTGATACTGACTTTAGCAGTTCTAAGGTAGCATCGCCGTCGAGTTTATCTTTGGCGGCATTCTGAATCTCTTTGGGCTCGTAGTCGTTTTGCGCGAAAAACTCCCGCGCTTTTTTGCAACTCGTTCAACCGCCACGCTGATAGAACCAATCAATTTTCTTTGCCATGGCGGGCATCCTAGCAGGTAGATGTCTGGTGTAGCAGGTTCCTAGCAGCCTAGTGTACAACACCTGAAATGAGCGGCATCACCGCTAGCGAGAAGTGACCGGCTCAAATAGGCCAAAGAGGTCCGATCGCCGTCCAGAGATCGCAGAAATTCGTGTGCCCAATGCACGTTGTTCACCCACTGCAAGCGTCTTCCGGCTGGCGTTGCGGAGCTGAGAACTCGCTCGATGAAGGTCTGCAGACAGGCTAACCACTAGCGCGTACGCCCCTGGAACAGAGTACTTTTGCAACACAGGCGAAAGCCGCGTCGGGTAGTCGGAATGGTGGGCTCTTCGGACGGTCGTAAGCGGGCAAGGGGAATTTGAGGTGATCGACACGATACAAATCCCCAAGAAGGCCCCGAAGATTGTCGGGGAAAAGCTAGTCGCCCCCGGTATCGTCAAGGGACGAGCTGACTATAGCCGGACAAGAAACTTGCAGCTCTCGGCCGCAACTCAGCGTGTCGATACTCGTATTACCGCCAGAGCCAGCGCGGTTATACAGCGACGGCTTGACAGTTTGCGCGCCGCACAACTCGTGTGTCTCTATTCGAGGCTAGAACGAACATATGGTGTGGACCACCAGAGATGAGCGGCTTTGGCGCGTTGAGTTAACGCTTCCTAATAATGCCATGGAAACTTGGAGTAGTCTTGAGGGCGTTTCTCCAAGAACGCATCTCGTCCCTCTTGTGCCTCTTCGGTAGCGTAGGCGAGCCGCGTCGCTTCACCCGCAAAAAGCTGTTGTCCGACCATTCCATCGTCCGGTAAATTGAATCCGTACTTGAGCATACGCATCGCTGTCGGGCTCTTGGAGTTGATGATGGCGCCCCATTCGAGCGCCTTTTCTTCGAGCTCCGCATGAGGAACGGACGCGTTTGCCATTCCCATCGCAACCGCTTCGTCGGCACTGTAGTTGAGCCCCAAGAAGAAGATTTCACGGGCGCGTTTTTGGCCGACTTGATTTGCTAGAAGCGCTGAGCCATAGCCGCTGTCAAAACTGGCAACGTCCGGGTCAGTCTGCTTGAAGACCGCGTGCTCTTTGCTGGCCAAAGTCATGTCGCAGATGACGTGCAAGCTGTGTCCGCCGCCAACTGCCCATCCGGGCACGACAGCAATGACGATCTTAGGCATGAAGCGAATCTGCCGTTGTACTTCGAGAATGTGAAGCCGTCCGAGACGCGCCGGGTCTACCGCACCTTCGTCAGCACCTTCGTACTTGTAGCCATCTTTGCCACGGACACGCTGATCGCCGTCCGAGCAAAATGCCCATCCCGCATCCTTGGGGCTGGGGCCATTGCCAGTCAGAAGAACACAGCCAACATCACTCCATTGCTTGGCGTGATCGAGCGCCCGATAGAGTTCGTCGACTGTCTTCGGGCGAAAGGCGTTGCGCACTTCCGGGCGATTGATAGCAATGCGAACCGTTCCGTGATCGACACAGCGGTGATAGGTGATGTCTTCGAAGGACATGCCCTCGACCTCGGTCCAGCGAGTAGGATCAAAGATTTCAGAAACGGAGTTTGTCGACATAGCGCCAAGCTAGCGAGTGCAAGGTGATGGGTCAAACACCTGCGTAGATCGATGAGAGAAGAGCGAGCTAAAGTTCCGTCCGACTTTAAGTAGCTGATAATACACACTGAAGTCGCGAGGGAATTTTTTGTTGAGATACCATGTAACCAAAAGCCGACTCTGAGACACAATGATAAGGTGACACCCCAGGCAGCACTTCTTACCGACATTTTGTTGGTGGACCGATGTAGAGATGGCGACTCGGACGCAACTCGCGCTCTGTTTCGGCAATACAAGAAGCGCATGCACGCAACCCTCTACCGCATCTTGGGCAATTCGGCGGATGTCGATGACTTGATGCAGGACGCTTTTATCCAGGTGTTCAAATCACTATCCAGTTACCGAGGAGAGGCAAAGTTGTCTACCTGGATTGACCGAATTACTGTCCGAGTCGCTTACAGACATATTCGCAATAGAAAAAAGCATCCGACACCAACTGGCACAATGGATGATTTTGAAGGACTGCAAAGTGGAGCCAGGGCGCAGGCCGCGACGCGCCAGGGCATTCGACGTTTGTACGAAGCGATGGCCACCTTGCCTGCGGCGTCCCGGGTTGCCTTTGCCCTCCATGAAATTGATGGGCGCAGCATTGCCGAGGTTGCGGATAT